>JABSQY010000052.1 GCA_013215525.1 Nanoarchaeales archaeon
TGATGAGTCCAGATCTATTACAGATGTCTGAACTTATGGAACTTGAGCTATTTTTGAAAACACTTGATTAATTTATTATTTATTTCTACAAAGTTTTATATATTGTATATATGTATTATATTTATGAAAACACATAAACCGTTTATATCTTTAGGATTATCTATAACATCTTTATTTTTATTTCTTATACATTTTTTTCTAACTTCAATAATTCAAATATTTGAAATGTATTTATTTGTGTTGGGAATATTTTTCGCATTAATGGGTGTTGTATTTGTGAAAGTTAATATTAAAACTAATAATAAAAATAAAATTTTATTTGTATCTAAAATTATTGGGTGGACAGTAATTAGTTTATATTTAATAATGACTTTGATTTCTTCATATTTATTATTTCAACTTTCAGATACTCCGACACGTACTGGATTAGATATAGGCCGAGCTATGGATTATCCTACTGATGTAAATTTTAAAATCTTAGATTTTTATGTTAGTGATGTTAGTGACGGAGTACTAACTGCTGAAAAAGATTATTTTTTAATTACTTTTGAAACTTTAGAAAAAAATAAAAATATAAACTTTGATGATTTACTGATACGATTAACTACTCAAGAAATTTATGTCGGTATTGATGGTGATGGATATTTCCATTCTCCAAAAAGTAGGTTTTATGATTATTCTTCTAGTTCTAATAAAGAGAAATATAGTTTTTTTATTGGATATTTAGGTGATATCTCTATGTGGGACTTTTTAACTAGATTTAATGAGGAGATTAGGGGTGGTGATTTATTTAAAATTAAATTATTGGCTATGAAGAATATTACTCTTGATGAAATAAATACGTTACAATTAGAGATTGGAAGACGAGGACATACTTCAAATATGTTCAAATATAATATTCTTAATTCAATAAATGATACTAAATCTTATCTAATGCCTAGTGATCAAAAAATTTTTGTAGATAGAATTGAAAATGGCTTAATCTATATTGAAAATAAAGGAAATCTTAATGTACTTATAAACTATTTAAATGTTGAATCTGATTCAGGGTATAGTTGTACTTCGAAAGCCTTTGTTATTAAACCTAATTTGAATAATTATACTTGTATATCTAGTGGAACTTATATATTTGGTGAAGATGTCACGGTATTTATGAAGGAACGATATAATTTACTTAGTTTTAAAACTATATCTCAATAATTAGTAATTATCAATTATTATATTACCTACATTTAAGCATATTATATGCTCAGTTACAAAACAAATTTATAAACTATATTTGTGATTTTATAGTATGATAGAACTTTGTATTACAAAGTTTACAATATTAATATAATTAAAAATGGCAGATTTAAATTTTGAGGAAGTTAAAAATAGAATTGAAGCAATCTTATTTTCTTATGGGGATTGGATTAGTGTGTCTGAACTTATGGATAGTTTAGAGATTGATTCTGAAATTTTAGTTAGAAATGCGATGGAGGAATTAGTTCCTAAATTTAAAACTGGATATTCTTTTTTAATTGAGTCTGATAATGGAAAATATCGTATGACTCTACATTCACAATACGACCAAGTTGTAACATCACTTATTTCTGGAACTGAAATTCCTCGTAACGTGCTTAAAGTACTTTCTGTAATTGCATACGAACAACCAATTACTAAAACTCGTTTATCTGAGATTTTAGGAAAATATGTAAAGAATGAAGTTGATTATTTGTTTAAGGCAAAGTTTACATCTTATGAAAAAAAAGGAATTGGTAAATATTACAAAGTAACTAAAAAGTTTTATGATTACTTTAAGATGGAAGAAGATGAATTTCGTGCAGCTGCTAATAAAAATATTAATACGCATTTAGAGGAACCTGCTCCAATGAAAAACCCAGTAATTGAAGATATTAGTGATATTAGTAATGTTGATGATATTGAAAATATTACTGATGATAATGAGAGCGTTGATGTTGAAATTGAAGTAAATAGAGAATCAAATTCTGAATCAGATGAAATTTTAGATAAATCAATTGATGAAATTTCAACTCAAGAAGAGAATTTAGTTGAAAATACTGATAATTCATTAGATAAATAGTTTTAATTTACAAGGAAACTATTTACCACTCTTTTTTTGAGTGTAACTTTTTCACAACTTTTTAGTAAGTATTTACTGGTAAGGGAATACGATGTTTTTAATAGTATTAATCTGAATTTTTATCATAAGACTTAAAACTTAAGTTTTAGCTCTAATTTCAATTTATTGATTTTCAATAAAATTTGGGATTAACTTATGGAACAAACAAAATGGATTTTTTAGTAAAAGACGCATTACAAAATATGACTGAGGAGAACTTAGATCAATTCGAAGTAGGACAGGCAAGAATGACTGTTATCGGTATTGGTGGTTCAGGTCAGAATATGGTTGATTGGCTATATTCAAAAGGAATTAGTGGAGCGGAAATTATCGCCATTAATACAGATTTACAAGATTTAAAGTTAAAGAATGCAGATAAGAAAATTCTTATTGGTAAAGAAGTAACTAGAGGTCTTGGAGCTGGTGGAAGACCTGAGAAAGGTGCAGAAGCTGTTAAGGAATCAATTTCCGAAGTGAAAGATGCAATTAAAGGATCAGATATGGTTTTTGTTTGCGCAGGAATGGGTGGAGGTACTGGAACTGGTGCTGCTGCTATGGTTGCAAAGATTGCAAGAGATATGGGAGCTATTGTTATTGGAGTAGTTACTATGCCTTTTTCTATTGAGAGAGCAAGAATTGATAAAGCTGAATATGGTTTACAACAATTAAGAGCATCTGCTGATACTGTGGTTGTTATTGATAATAATAGACTAGTTAAGATTGCTGGGAATTTACCTGTTAAGCAAGCTTTTGCTGTTGCTAATGAATTAGTTTCTGTAATGATTAAAGGTATTGTTGAGATTATTTCAACTCCATCATTAGTTAACTTAGATTTTGCTGATGTAAAGGCAATTATGACATCTGGTGGTGTTGCAACTGTTGGTATGGGAACTTCCGATACTGCAAGACGTGTTGATGAAGCTGTTGAAGAAGCTTTAGGAAATCCATTATTAGATATTGACTACGCTGGTGCTACTGGAGCTTTAATCCACATTACTGGTGGAGAAGATATGACTTTAGAAGAAATTGATAGAGCTGGTCAATTAATTACTCAATCCTTACATGCTGATGCGAATGTAATTTGGGGAGCTAGAGTAGATCCTTCACATAACAAAAGAGTTACAATTATGAGTATTATGACAGGGGTTCAATCACCTCACATTTTAGGAAATGAAACAAAGGTTGAAAAGATGGAATCAGGTAACAAGTTATCTGATGATTTAGGAATTAGTAGTGTTTACTAATTAAACTAACTTGGTCTATTTCATCTGGACAAAATATTTTGGAACCTCGTATAGTTCACTATTACGAGAACCACAAAATATATTGACCAAATAAAAAATACCTTCGTTATTTTAATTAATAAATTTTAATTTTTTATATAATTCTAATTTAATATTTATTTTGTTGTAATCTCACTATCTTTGTCTATTGTAACTATGAGTAACTATATAAAGTATATTTTATTTTATTTTATTATAATGGTACATTTTGAATAGTTTAAACCTGAATTATTGGAAGATTTAATCAAGTTTTATGAAGTTTTATCTGATGAAAGTCTTTATTCAAGATTCCATACGTTTGGAGCTCGCAATAGTATCTCTAGATTTTTAAATCATATGGGCGATAATACTAATGGTAGAACTTGGTTAGTTATGTATGATGATCAAAATATTGTTGGAGATTCATCTTATTTTATAGAGAGGGATTCTGCTAATGTTGCTATAACTATTGGTGATAATTATTCTGGTCGTGGTTTTGGAAAACAATTATTTTCAGAATTAATCTTGACAGCAAAAAAGGAAAATATTAAATTATTTAATTTAGAAATTTTATCTTCTAATCAACGTATGTTAAATTTACTTAATCATTTTGGAAATCCTGTATTAACATCAGAGTCGAATCAAATTAAATATTTAGATTTAGATTTAAACTAATTTATATTCATATTTTTAACTTTTACAAATTAATAAATATAAATTTATAATACTTTGTAGGATAAAAGTTTAAAAATTCAAAATTCTTAATTTTTGACAAAGTAAAATATTTATGTTATAATTTTTAATCCGTTGTCAAAACAAAGATATGACAAAGTTTTATAATAAATAAAATTCATGATATGTTATGGCTGAATTTTTAATTATAATCGGTATTTTAGTTCTAGTGTTTATTTTATCTGGAATTAAAGTTATTTATGAGTATGAGCAAGGGCTAAGGTTTACCTTAGGAAAATATACAGGAATTATGAGTCCTGGGTTAAATATTGTTATTCCAATTTTTCAAACTTATCAAAAGGTTGATGTGCGTGTTAAAACAATTGATGTACCAAAACAAGATTGTATTACAAGAGATAATGTGTCAGTGAATGTTGATGCTGTGACGTACTATTTTGTAGAAAGTGTTGAGAAATCAATTTTAAATGTTGAAGATTTTTATTATGCGATGAGTCAATTGTCACAAACTACAATGCGTGATGTTGTTGGTGAAGTTACTTTAGATGAATTACTTGCAAAAAGAGATCAAATTTCAGATAAAATTAAATTAATTATTGATAAGGCTTCTGATGCTTGGGGTTTAAGGGTTGAGAGAGTAGAGTTAAAACATGTTGAACTACCTTCTGATATGAAGAGAATTATGGCAAGAGAAGCTGAGGCTGAGAGAGAAAAGAGAGGAGTTATTATTAAATCTGCAGGAGAAGTTATTGCTGCTAAAAACCTTGCTGCTGCTGCTGCTTTGATGGCGAAAACGCCTGGTGCTATGCAGCTACGTACATTACAAACAATTAATGATATTTCAGCAGACCCATCACAAAAGTTTATTTTCTTTCCAACTGAGTTTATGAGTATGATGAAAAAGTAATAAACTTGTACTTTTTCATCTGGATAAAATATTTTGGAACCTCGTATAGTTCACTATTACGAGAACCACAAAATATATTGACCAAATAAAAAATTACTTCGCTTATTACCTTTTGAACTTTTATTTTTTATAAGGTGTATCAAAATCTTTTATTTCTACACATGTAGTATTATATCTGCTATTTATTTTATAAGGTATCATTTGTGTATGTCCAAGATAACTTAATTCATCTGCTTTAAATATATTAGATTCAGTTTTTGATATTTTATCACATTTATTTTTATCTATTATATTAGTTATGTAGTTTTCTATATTTGGATAATATAGATAAATAGATATTATTGAAACTGTCGTTAATAATATTTTTTCTAATGTTGAAATTTTTATACTTTGTGTTGTATTTTTCATTGTAATTATATTTGTACTTTAACAATTATAAATTAACTCTCTCCCGTTTAGGAGAAAGATATATAAATTAGTTATTAATTATATATTTATGGAAAAACAACTTCAAGATTTAGGTTTAACTTTAAATGAGTCTAAAGTTTATATTTATTTATTAAAAAAAGGAAAATGTTCAACTGGTCCAATAATTAAAAATGTTGGAATTTCAAATTCAAGAGTTTATGATTCTTTAAATTCTTTAATTTTAAAAGGTTTAGTTGTATATTCTATTCTTAAATCTGGAAAAGTTTTTGAAGCATCTAATCCAAATAAATTTTTAGAAATTGAGGAAGATAGACTTAAAAAAATAGAAAATTTGATTCCAGATTTAAATTTATTAAAACAAACTGATAGTTTTGACACTAATACTGCAATTTATGAGGGTTTTGAAGGTTTTAAAACAGCATTTAAAAAGATTATTGATGATTGTCCAGCTAATGAAGAGATATTTATTTTAGGTTTTTCTGAACAATTTTATTCAAATGATTCTTTAAGATTATTTTTAACTAATATGAATACTAAAAGTAGAGAAAAAAAACATAAATTAAAAATTATTTTAGATTGTTCAATTAGAGATACTTTTGGAAAGGATAGGGGACGTGAAGAGTATTCACAAGTAAAGTATATGCCTGAGGGATATATTAGTCCAGCTGCAATTGATGTGTTTGGAGATTATGTGTACATTTTCTTATGGGATGAAAAACCTTTTGTATTTATGATAAAAAATAAAATGATTGCTAATAGTTTTAAACATTATTTTTCCTTTATGTGGAATTTAGCTAAAAAATAATTTAATAATCAATTTTTATAATATTTTCTATTAAATTTATACACAATTTAATTTTATCTATCTCAGGTTTATCTAAATCTCCAATGTATTCATTTTGTTCATCTTTAAGTGCTGTATCTATACTTAATAATTCTCTTTTTAATGTTTCTAATTTGTATTGTAGTTCATTGTCTTCTAACTCAATTTTAAAACCTACTAATTGAAGTGATTTAACTTTTGAAGTTTTTTTATTTAAAATTTCATTAATTTTTCTAATAATGTCTAATTGGTCTGTTAAAAAATCACATCTTGGTAATTCTTTGATGTCATGTGGCCAATTCTTTATTAATTTATTAAAAAACTGTTTTAACTCTTCCATTTAAATATTTTAGATTTTTGTTGTTTATAATATATTATATTTTTATCTTTCAAATGGAAAATAATTCAAAACATACCTTTATATAACAAGAATTCTTATTTTATTCTAATGATTAGTAGATTTTTTACTAAAAAAAGACAAGTTCCAAAGTCTTTAAAGAACAAAAAAATTGTTTGTATTGGTGGTGGGACTGGATTATTTTCTCTTCTTTCTGGTTTGAAAGAATATGCTGATTCTTCAAGAAATATTAAGGCAATTATTACAACACTTGACTCAGGTGGGAGTTCAGGTAAGCTACGTACACAGTATGGAGTTTTACCTCCAGGAGATATCCGTAATTGTATGGTTGCATTGTCTGATGAATCTAAAATTTTAAATGAATTATTTCAGTATCGTTTTGATGATAATATAGATAATCATAATTTTGGTAATTTAATTATTACTGCTTTGACTAAAATTACTGGAGATTTTGCAAGTGGTGTTCGTGAAGCTTCAAAAATTTTACGTATTCGTGGAGAAGTAATTCCAGTTAGTTTGGAGTCTAATACTTTGATTGCTAGGTGTGTTGATGGTCGTGAGCTTGTTAGTGAGGCTGTAATTGATACAACTGTTGATAAAATAATTGATAAAATTTATTTGAAAACTGAAGGACAAACAAATCCTGCAGCTGTAAAAGCTCTAGTTGAAGCTGATATTATTATTTTTGGACCTGGTGATTTGTATACTAGTATTTTACCAAATATCTTATTTCCTAAGGTTCGTCGTGCTATTAATTCTAATTTACGTGCTAAAAAAGTTTTAATTAGTCCAGTTATGAGTAAACCTGGTGAGACTGATAATTTTGTAGTTTCAGATTTTAAACGAGAAATTGAAAAATATTTAAAAGCTCCAATCACACATGTAATTTCTAACTCACATATTCCTGTAAGTGTTGCTTTGAATGAGTATCAAAAAGAGAACAAGCACCCTGTAGCTATTGATGAAAAAAACTTAAAAGATATTAAATTAATTAAAGGTAACTTAATTGATGAAGATAAATTAGTTCGTCATAATCCTGAAAATTTAGCTAAAGCTGTTATGAGATTAGTTTTTACTAAATAATTATGATTATTTATTTAAAATTTAATAATTTATTTTAATTAATTAAAATTAATGTCCAAACAATAATTAATAGTATAATTGATACAAATACAGCTCCTGCTCCTAAATCTTTTGCGTGTTTAGATAATATGTGATTTTCTTTACTAATTCTATCTACAACTGCTTCAATTGCAGAATTAATAATTTCAGTAATTAAAACTAATATTCCACTAAATATTAATATTATAATTTCAATATGGTTTTCTGTAAAATAAATTCCAGTTGGTAGTAAAATTACTAATAAAATTACTTCTCCTCTAAATGCTATTTCATTTTTATATGCATATACAACTCCATCAACACAATGCATAGTTGATTTAATAAATCCTTTCATAATATATTAACTTATTTATTATTTATATAATTATTTAAAAATATTATTGTATTTGTGTATTAATAATACTTAGTTTTCAGTAAATAAATTTTTATTTTCTTCTATCATAGCTTTGGAAATCTCTTTAGCACTTTGATTATACCATTTTTGAGTTAATGAATGTTTTCCTCCTTTCCATTCTTTTGAGTTTTTTAAGTATCCAGTCAGATATATTTTATTATTTTCATACATTTCTATATTTTGTATATTATATTCACTATATGCTTTTAAATGGAAATATTCACCATTTTTAAGTTTTATGAATAGATGAATATCTGTAAACATTCTATCTTTTTTTCTACTAAAATTGTCATCAGTTAAAATTTCAAAAGTTTCAAACTTATTTTTTAAAAACCCCATTATTTCAAAAAATAATGATTGTGTTTTTTGTTGTAGGTTCATATTTAGTAAAAGTAATCTTTTATTTGTGTCTTCCATTTTATTGTTTTTGTTTGTTTCTTCCACGAAGTTCTAGTTTTTTCAAGTTAATTAAAACTTTAGGTTCAAATTGTTTATATATTTCTATTAACTCTTCTTTATATTTAATTAAATCAGGATGTTCATTTTTAATACAATTAAAAAATAAATTTAAATCTACTGCTCTATCTTCTGGCTTTACACTGAATTCAGCAAGTCCAAAATCAATTAGAAATACTTTGTTATTTGAATAAATCATATTTAGTGTTGTTAAGTCTGAGTGCGTAACTTCTAATTTGTGCATTTGAATAATTTGCTCAAACGCTTCAAATAATAGTTCTTTTGTTAAACATTTTTTTAAAACATCTCCTTGTAAAAATTCAAATTCAAAAGAGATTTCAACATACTCAAAAATACGTGTAGCGTTTTTGGTATCCATTAAATCAATAGATTTAATTGGACTTCTTTTATCTTCAATTAATTTGTATGGTTCTGGGACATTGATTGTGTTTGCTATGTGTAGTTTTTGTAATACTTTAAACTCACGTCTGTTTCTGAATTTACGTAGTTTTTCATCAATCTCTTTTAGTCTATATGTTTTTGGTAGTCTAATTTTTTTAAGTGTTGTTTGGTTTATTTTATGAATTTGTGATTCGGCTCCTGTTGCAATTAATGTGTCCATTTTTATCTTATAATTATTAATGTCTATGAAGATTTATAAATCTGTTTTTTTATTAACTTTTTATGAAAGGAATTTTAAAGTTTTTATCTGGTTTAAATGATGCAAAAATTGATTCAACTGGTGATATTAAAGTTTTACCAAGACAAAATGGAGTTTTATTATTTCCAATTTCAATCGGAAAGATTGAAAAGGAAATGTCTGCTGAAAACATTTTTAATTTTTTAGAAACTGAATTACATTCTAAATGGAGAAACTATCCTTTAAGTATCGTTTTTTTATATACTGGAAATGTTTATTCTAAATATGGTTTTGATTCAAAAAAAAATAACGATTATAAAGTTGAAAAACATAAATTGGAGTGTACTAGAATAATTAATTATTCTAATTATTTAACTATGGATGCATTTAGTTTTGTAAATTGGAATGAGTTATTTAATTCAGATAGTTATGTTAAGGAAAAATTTGAAGAATTAAAAAATATTTATTTATCTGATCAAATGTTTCAAAATATTATGAAATCAGATTTAAAACGTGCAGGGAAAAGTCTTGATAGTAATAATATTAATTTTTTACTTGAGGAAATGTTTTTACCTTATCTATTTGTTAAAAATAAAATTGATGTTAAAGATAAGTTTACAAAAAATACTAAAAGATTTAAATTAATTTGTTATAGTGGAAATTGTCTAAAAATTTTACTTTATATTCATAAAATGAATTTTTTTAATTTAGATAAATCAACTAATGTTTATCAGAATTGTTTTTATAATTATAAATCAAAGTTTTTATTTAATTTTGATGATATTGATTTAGAAAATGTGTCCGATTTAGGGCAATATGTTATTGATTTTAGAAAGAATAACTAATTGTAATTAAAAATATTTATATACTTACTTATTTTTCTATTATTATGGTTAAAGAAAAAAAAGGTTTTTTTGAGAGAGTTGAGTCTGAGGTGACAAATGCTGTGAAGACTTATGCTGCTGAGAAAATTAAAAAGAATTTAATTAAATTTGGAGAGATTTCAGCATTAGTTGTTGTTGCAATTTTTTTAATTTCATTTGGAGTTGCAGATTTAGCTGCATATTATTTTCCAATTTTAGCAAATGGTTTAAGTTATGTTCTTTTAGGAGTCCTTTTTTTAATTATTGGATTATTAATAAATTATTAAAAATAAATTAAAAATGGTTAAAATTAAAATTGATTTAGAAAATAGAGAGAAGTTAAGGAGATTACACACAACAACACATATTGTGAATCATTGCGCTAGGATTGTGCTTGGTAATCATGTGTGGCAGAATGGTAGTAATTTAAAACCTGAATTTGGAACATTAGATATTACACATTTTAATAATTTAACTTTAAGTGAAATTTTTGAAATTGAGAAATTAGCAAATAAAACAGTTTTTGAAAATAAAAAAGTTAAAGTTGAAGAATTATCTCGTGATAAAGCTGAAGAAAAGTATGGTTTTTCTTTATATCAGGGTGGGGCAATTCCTATGAAAAAATTACGTGTAATTTCTGTTGAAGATAGTGACATTGAAGCGTGTGGTGGAATTCATATGGAAACTACTGGAGGTATTGGCTTAATTAAAATAATTGAAACTTCAAAGATACAAGACGGAGTTGTTCGTTTAAAGTATGTTGTAAATGAGTTTGCGCTTAATGCAATTTATAATAATGAAGTATTATTAAAGGATAGTTGTGATGTATTTTCAGTTGATAAATCATCAATTGTTAGAACCTCAGAGAAATTTTTTAATGATTGGAAGAAACAAAATAAAGAAATTGAAAATTTGAAAAAAGAGTTAGGGGAGTTAAGAATTCAATCTATTGAAACATCTTCTGATAATGAGTTTGATGTATCTGATATGGATATGGGAACTGCTATGCAAATTTATACAAAAGTTATGAATAGTAAACCAAAATTAGTTTTAAAAGCTAGTAAGTTTGTGATTGCTCCTTGTGGTCATGATGTTGCTGGTTCTAAGAAAGAATTAAATAAAGGGAAATTTTCAGTTTTTATTATTTAATTTTTTCAAAATTAACTATTATGTTTCCAGTTGATATTAGAAATTTTTATAAATGAAGAAAATATATTAAACATATGTATTATAATTTTTCTCATTCTTTATCTGAAACTGATTTAAATGTTCTTAAAAGAGATACTAATTATAGATTTGATTATATTTCAAAATATTATACAAATTTAGAACGAACTGATGCAAATGATTTTTTATTTTTCTTTTGTTCATACTATAATATTTATAAATTAGGAAACCAAATTAAAGATATTTTTGATTCGAATGTTTTTGATTTTAAAAATATGAATTATTGTCAA
>JABSQY010000053.1 GCA_013215525.1 Nanoarchaeales archaeon
CATCAAATGAAACAACTTCATAAATATGAGCTTCTTCTTCAGCAACATTTCCAACAATAAATCTTGTTCCAATAGTATCAGCGTGCTCTAAGTCTAAAACTTGATCAGCAGCAGTATCCATTAAGAATAAATTATCTTCATCATCACCAACTAAGACAATTCCGTTATCATCTCCAAATACAAAGTCTGATAAATCCATATCACCAACCATAATGGAAGCTGAGTCTGAGGAAGCAGTAGCTGAAACTTCAGTCATTTCTGTTTCTGATAATTCACCTAAGTTTAATGAGAAAGCGTTAAATAAAACATCATTTAAGGATTCTCCTTGTTCTAATAAAGTATCTTCGTCAACAGACCAAGTTAAAGTAAAAGATTTAGCAACAGGAACAGCAGCCATAACTTTGTATCCTTCAACAACATCTGAAATTTTATCTAAATCTCCATCAACATCTGTAACTTCTACTTCTTCACCATCTTTGATTGAAATCTCAGATCCACCAACAATAATTGTAGCGTATCCGTTTCTATCAGAAGAGAATAATTCAGTAACAACAACAGTAGTTCCTGCAACATCTTCAGAATCTAATTCTTTAACAGTAGTTGATTCACCATTAACAGTGATTAAAACTTTTGTCTCTGAAACTGATTCAACAGCAATTTCGTATGAAACTCCTTCAACAACAACAGTTGATGATTCTCCTTCACCTAATGAAACTTCGTTAGCTCCACCTAATAAAACAATTTCTTGATTAGTAAAGTTTAATTCTTTAATAGTATAGGATTGTCCCATAATTTCAATTTTTTCACCAACTAAGTTTTCTGTAACTGCATCATCAAATGATAAAGTATATACAGCGAAAATATCATTTTTACTAAAATCAACTGCAACAACAGCATCAGATGATAAAGACTTATCGTAAACTAAGTTTAATGAACCTGCAACAGTAGATAAAACTAACTCTTGAGTATAATCATTTCCTGAAACATCTTCATCAGCTAAGAAATTTTCTTCATCTGATTCAGTTAATTTACTAGTTAAAACATCAACTAAGTTATCACCAATGTTTAATTCTGATTTCTTAGAATCCATAACATCTAAAACAGATCCTTCTGAAGCCATTTTGTATGAAATCATAACTTTCTCTTCTTCTCCTGATAATTCAGCAGCTAAAGATTCAATAATTGAAGTAGCAGCAGCTGAGTCAGCCATGTTACCAATTACAATATTTCCTTGAAAGGAATCAACACCAAAGTTTGACGGATAAGCCGCTAAACCTGCTGATGCGAAAACAGCACTACTCACTAAAGCTGCGGAAGCAGCGATTGCAGTAATTCTTTTTGTAGCTTTTTTAAAAGTATTCATTTTTTTTAATTTATTTTTGAGACCAACTCTCGCTAGTCTGTAAACTTACAACATTTAGTACACCGAATTTATGATTATAAATTTTGAGTACTACTTATCATGAGTTAAATTTGAAAGTACAAATTAATTCAATAAAGCAGACCGCTAAACTTCAAATCTTGACAAATCTGAATATATAGTTTAACAATCCAACTTAATAAGTAAATATAATAAAGTCAATACCCTTTATAATAGTATTGTACTAGTTAGGTATTCTTGTTGTTATCGAACACCCTCCAAAGTCTTAAATACAGCACTTTAAAGCAAACCTTTATAAAGGAAAAATATGTGGATTCTGATGTAATTTATATACAAATTAGTTTGTTTTTCTAAGTAAAAATAAAGGATTTAAAACGTACGATAAAATCGTACAGTTGAACTATATAATGATAAACTCCCAAAATTAAACAAAATTATATAAATAAATAAGTATAAGTAAAACTATGACAGTTGAGAGCATTAACACAAATTCTGAAATTGATTTTTTAAAATCTGAAATATTAAACATTAAAAAAAATATGATTGAAAAAGACGACATATTAACATTTGAAGAATTTCAAACATTACAAGAAAGTATTGATAGTCAAGAAGATAACATATCTATTGATGAATTAAAAGAGCAACTAGGTTTAAACTAAAATATAAATGGACTATAAATTAGAAATTTCTCCAAGAATTTATAAATTTTTAAAACAACTAAAATCATTTGAACAAATTAAAATAATTCAAAAGATTGAAAAACTACAATTAAACCCATTCCCAAGTGATTCTAAAAGATTAGTAAATACAAAACTAAAAGTATACAGAGTAAGAAGTGGAAATTATAGAATTCTATATTATATTAAAGACAAACAATTAATTATAGTTTTCTTAATAAATACAAGAGAATAAATATATTCTAAAAAATACAAAAAAACATTCCCTAAAGTACTATAAACTAAAATAAACAAAATAAAGTGAAAAAGATAAAGAAAAAATAAACAAATTCAACTATCCGAATAAATCGGACAGTTGAACTAAATAACTATTAAACCACACATATTAAACAAAATTACATAAATAAGTCTAATATTTAATAAAATTGTCACGATAAAATCAGACAGTTGAAATTTATTACAAAAAACAATAAATTAGAATTATTTCTTATATATCTTATCGTGATGACTATAATCAACAAAATAAACTTTTTTAGTTTTATCATCATAAAATAAAATTACATATGAACTATTTACATGAACTCGTTTATATTTTTTTAAATCATATTTTAAATTTTTATAATGTGATAAATCTTTAGAATCTAAAACCTCAACCACCTTACTTAAAGTATTATAAAGTTCTTTCCCTTTAAGTTTAGAAAGAATTTTAATAAATTTCTTTTTAAAAGCAAATTTTCTGAATTTTGATTCTTCAATATATATACCAAATAACTCAGTAAATAAAATATTTAATTCATTATTGCTCATTTTTATACTCTAAAGCTTTTTTACCCATTTCTAAAAGGAATTTTTTACTTTCTTTTTCCCCTAAAAAATCATTCTTTTTTTCATCAGCCAATAATTGTTTCATATAATCTTCTCGTACTTCCTCATTAATTACAGTCTTTCTTAATGTATCCCTAATTAGTTCTTGTACATTTGTATAACCATGATAATCAGCATATTCCTCAGCAAAACTCATTAACTGTCTTGGTAATTTTAAATTAATTTGCCCATTATTTTTTACAACTTCCATAAACATAATAATATTTCAATATTTATAAAGTTATGTGTAGATACTTTAAAGTATCTAATTAAAAACGTATAAAGATAAAAAATAAACTAGAAAGAAGATTCCAGATATTCGATTTTATCGAACAGTTGAATCATATAATGATAAACTAATGATACTACTTATCTAACTTAATCAAATCAGACACTCCAGCAATCACAGTTTCAAAAAAAGTATCATTAACTCTTGAAACTGTTTTTTTAATAACACTTTGTGAAATTGTAATAATTCTATGAGTCTTAACAAAACTCTCAAATGGCAACTCAACATCAACATCAGAACTTAAAATTTTAATACCATTAGAATTTGGAACAGAAGTAATCATTATATTTATTTAAAATAAATACGCCATAAAATATTTAACAAAACAAATTAAATAAATAATTTATACTGAACAAATCCTATCCTCACCAGAATTAATACTAGAATTAGAAATAATCAAAGCAGGCCTAAACTTACCTCCCCTTAAATCAATATAAGCAAATGTGAAACAAAACAATATCTTTTTGATTAAAACTAGACATTATCCCATCTCGCATCAAACTTATTTTATATATCACTTAAAAAGTATATAAAATACGCCAAAAAAATATTTATTTTTTTACTGCATTATCCCACTCTTTCATAATAATATCATCAGAAAGTCTCATCATATAACTTGTATCATCAATTGAATCCAATGCATTAATACGTTTCTCAATAGCCAAACGTACAAACTCACTCCATTTAATGTCAGAATGAGCTTTCATCTTTTTATAAATATCATCATTAATAGATAAAGTAATATTAGTCATAACTAAAATAAGTGAGCTCACTTATTTAAATCTTTTGAATAATTAACAAATTAAATAATAATAAAAAAGATAAAGTGAAAACTATACTTTTTCAACCACACGATAAAATCAAACAGTTGAAACCAAAGTTTATAAAAAAATAAATATTAACAATACTATAATAAACTAAAATGGAAAACCTACTAACAAAATATTCAAAAATAATTGAAGAATTAAAAACAAAAAAACAAATTGATTCAATTATACTATTTGGTTCATACTCCACAAACTCCCAAAAACCAAACTCAGACCTAGACATAAGTATAATATTTAAACCAAACTCCACCCAAACACAAATAGATAACATATTAAGTTATGCAACAGAAGAATTTGACTTATCTGATTTTGAAAATCTACCAATCCCACTACAATACAAAATAGTAACATCAGGAACAATACTAAAAAATAAAGAATTAATTAACAATATTAAATTTAAAATTAAACACCAATACATAGATTTTCTCCCATATTTAAAACGTTCAGCAAAAAATAGAGGAATACCACTAAACATAGCACTATAATAAATACAACATATAAAAATGAACGAAAAAATATTAAAAAATATAACTGTAGCAAAAGAGTATATAGAAAAAGTAAAACGACTAAATAACCCAAACAAAAAAGAATTCCTACAAAGTGAAGCAACATACCTCTCAGTATCAATGGCATTATTTATAATATTAAATTCATTTATAGAAATTGGAGAAGAAATAATTGAAATAAAACAACTACAAATAGCAATGAGTTACAGAGAAATATTCACAATACTAGGAAATGAAACAATTATTGAAGATAAAACCTCTAAATTTTTAATTGATGCAGCAAAAGCAAGAAATATGATTGCTCACCAATACGGAACATTTGATAAAACTAAAATATATGAACTAGCACAAAGAATACCTGAACTAGAACAATTCATTAAAGAAATAATTGAATATTTAAATAATATATAATTATAAAATGAAAACGCCACACAAAGACCAATCGCGCATTGAAATTCTAAAAATCGCTAAAGAACTAACAAAAAGAAGACAATACCTTAAACTATCTCAACTTAAACTATCTAAACTAGCAAACTTATCCTCATCTATAATAAACAAACTAGAAAACGGAAAAATCGACCCAACACTATCAACAATCATAAAAATCGAAAAAGCATTAGAATCACAAGAAAAAGAATCTAACCTAAAAGCAAAAGATATAATGATTACGCAAATTGCAATGGTAAAACCAAACACACTAATATCAGATGCAGCAGACATAATGCGAGACAACGATTTCTCCCAGCTATTAGTAATGGATAACGGAAAACTAAAAGGAGTAATATATGAAACAAACATATTAAATTCAATCTTTAAAAACAAACTAAACCCACATGATACAAAAGTAGAAGAAATATTAAGCGAGAACCCAATCATAATACCACAAGACTACCAAGTTTCGCAACTAAGTTATATCTTCCAAAACAAGAACACAAAATTTGTACTTGTAGCTGAGAACTTTAAATATATAGGAATAATCACATCATCTGACATTCACAAAAAAAATTAAATGTCAGATGTCACCAAACTCCATTGGAGTTTCTGTGAGTAAATTTATTTAAGACATTCACAAAAAAGAATAAATAATAATACCAATAATAATAATAATAGAATAAGATACAATAAAACAAAAACAATCCTTAAAACAAGACTTTGTGCAAGTGTAATCTCACAAAGGCTTAGAAATTCTCAACAATAAATTTCTTGAAACGATGAACTTAAGTCAGATTTTTATCAAGGTGCTGTTTTTTCTGGTCGAGGTAGAATCTATACTTAATCTTTGATTATGTGCCAAGAATTTTAGAATAAAATTATTACTATCTCCTCGACCCAAGAAAAAATAGTGCATTGATGAAAATATGTCCGTTTCAAAACTTTGTGTAAGCGAAGTCTCATAAAGGCTTAGAAATTATCTACAATAAATTTCTTGACAATCCCAAAACAATAAAAGTAAAATAGAATAACTATTCTTAAAAGAACAATAGTGTCATCAAACATTAAATAGAAAAAAGAAGTAGAATAAATATGGAAAATACAAATTATTTTTTTACATCAGAATCAGTAACAGAAGGACATCCGGATAAGATGTGTGACAGAATCTCAGACACAATACTAGACGCTTGCCTAGCGCAAGACCCACATTCAAGAGTAGCATGTGAAACAGCAACAAAAACTGGAATGATAATGTTATTTGGAGAAATTACTACAAAAGCAAAACTAAACTATCAAAAATTAGTAAGAGACTGCGTTGAAGAAATAGGATACAATCATTCCGACAAAGGATTTGATCACAAAACATGTAACCTATTAATTGCACTAGAGGAACAATCCCCAGACATTGCGCAAGGAGTGAATGCTGATGAAGACCATAAAGAAGAAAAAGAAATTGGAGCAGGAGACCAAGGAATCATGTTTGGATACGCAACAAATGAAACAAAATCTTTTATGCCGCTATCAATAGATTTAGCAAACAAACTAGCACAAAAACTAACTGAGGTTAGAAAATCAGGTGAACTAGAATACCTAAGACCTGACGGAAAGACCCAAGTAACAATTGAATACAACAGAGAAAACATAGCGCAAAGAGTCGACACAGTCGTAATCTCAACACAACACGCAGACCACATAACACTAGAACAAATCAGAGAAGATATCAAAAATAAAGTAATTATTCCTACAATCCCAAGCAACCTATTAGATGAGAATACAAAATACTTCATCAACCCAACTGGTAAATTTGTAATCGGTGGACCACAAGGAGATGCTGGACTTACTGGAAGAAAAATCATCATCGACACATACGGTGGACACGGAGCGCACGGAGGAGGAGCATTCTCAGGAAAAGATGCAACAAAAGTAGACAGAAGTGCAGCATACATGGCAAGACACATAGCAAAAAATATCGTTGCCGCAAACTTAGCCGACCAGTGTTTAATCCAACTATCATACGCTATAGGAATTGCAAAACCAACATCAATACATATAGACTGTAAAGGTACAGAAAAAGTAAATTTACAAAAACTAGAACAAGCTGTAAATGAAATCTTCCCAACAAAAGCAGGAGACATAATTGACTACTTAGACCTAAGAAGACCAATCTTTGCTAAAACATCAGCCTACGGCCACTTTGGTAGAGAGGACCCAGATTTCACATGGGAGAAATTAAATAAAATAAATGAACTATCTGAATTATTAAATAAATAAATAATAATAATAATAATAATAATAATAATAATAATAATAATAATAATAATAATAATAATAAATTAAACCTTCGCACAATTAGTTGTATACTTTTCAGTATCAGCACCATCAACTGACCACTGCCAAAACCCATTATAAATTGTAAGTAACTCATAACCATGATCAGTTAAAACATATTTAATTGATTTATTAACAACTTCTTTTCTAATAACTCCTATTTCACAAAGTTCCTTCAATCTCATAGAAACAACTCTACTAGTAATTGAGGGGAAAGCTTTAGAAAAATAAGAAAACTTCAAATTTTGTTTAGGTTTTTTCCAAAACTCAATCAAAATATGTAACGCCCATTTTTTAGCCAATAAATCCATATTATTGATAACAACACATCTCTTTTCAACCGATTCTAACATACTAATAGAATAACTAAATTTATCATTTAAAAAGTTTCCCTATACAATTTTAAACAAGAATAATAATTATTATTATAAACTAAGTAATATTTATTTTAATATGAACAAAATAAAATACAATTTCAATTTTTCAACATTATACTTTAAACAATCAAGATACAACAAAGAACACATCGCGCAAGCAATCAAAGACTACAAAGAAAATGTTAAACTAACTCTTGCAGATTCAAAAAAATACTTTGAAATAGAAATCAGACTTATGGATAAAAAAACCCAGAACATAAAAAAATTAAGTGAAGAAATTTATAATTATATTGAAAACTATAAAATTGAAGACTTTGTAATTAAAAGTAATTAAAATAAAACAATTAATTTAAACCATACATAAAAGTAATAAATTACAATAATAAATTACAATAATAAATTTGACAAAGATGTAATATCACCTTTTTCTATAATAAAATCTGGAACAATATCACAATCACCCACTGAATCAAAATATTCATCAACAGGTAAACCAGACACATAAATTGTTTTCATACCTAATTTTTGAGAACCTAATACATCTTTCCAATCATCACCAACCATAAGACAATCACAAGCACGTTTGCCAGATTTTAAAACTGCTTGCTCAAACATATAAGTTTCAGGTTTTTGAGTTCTTAAAGTCATATTGTGTAAATCAGTACTAAAATCATTAGTCATGAAAAAATTCTCCAACAAATTATGATTTGAAGACTTTAAAATCTTCTCAACCTCACCATACGAACTATAAATTAATTCAGAATTAAAAAAATCAGACAAACCAAGTAAAAATAATTTATTTTTTTGTAATAAATCAAATCCATTAGTAATAATACCTTGTTTATGTTTAGGAATTTTAGAAATTAAATCAACTAACCCAGAATAAGGTTTAAAATAATCTAATTTAAAATCAGGTAAATCAGCTAATTTATCACAATCAGATAAAAAATCTAATTCATTTTGAGGAGCAACTAAAGAATTATCATATAGAGTGCCATCAATATCTCAAAATACACAACTATATTCCATTAAAATAAATTATAAATCTAAGTTTATAAATATATATAAAAATCACACTAAAACTATATAAACCAAAAACAACATATTTTAACTATGAAGAAGATTGTGTACCAAGAAAAATTTGCATTTATATATTTAACAAAAGAATTCTACAATATAAATCAAATTGGCGCAGCAATCTCAAACTATAAAGATTTCATTGAACACAATATTGGGGAGTTAGGGAAATACTTCGTATTAAAGATATCATTAAAAAATGATGACTATACTCTAAAAATGATTTCCGAAGAAATATTAAACTATATCTTATCTGAAGAATACCAAATTAAAGGAGCGGCACAATAATAAAAATGACTGAAATATTAATGGAAAAACAAGTATACTTTGACCAAGTTGAAAACAAATCTGAAGTGAATAAAGATACATTAGAAATACTAAAAAATCCATTCTTAAATATTCCAAGTATTGAAAAATCATTAGAAATATCAAAACAATATAATATCTCACTACATCCAAAGTACACATTATACTGGGATGAGTTAAGTTCAAACCAACTAATTGAATTCTTAGAAAGTTTAAAATCAGCAAAGATTGAATCAAACACATTCACAATTTCAGTAAACCTTGCAATGAAAAAATTCTATGAAAATTTAGCAATAGAACACATGCAACTATCACAAGATAAAGCTTTGACAAATGTTCCATTTGACAAAGGCTTAGGAATTCCCGATTCCTTGAAAAAAGATGAGTACACAATTGAAATTGAAGAATTAAATTGTAAAATTATACAAACAAATTTAGGAATTCCTCAAAGTAACTGGTTTAACGAATCATCTTTCAAAATAAGAATAGAAGAATTAATTAAAAAAACAAAATCAAACCTAACACTAAACAGTTTAGAAATTATTAATTTAGACAATTTTATTGAAATCCGTGACAAAGCAGGAACATACATTGGATGTCGTATGGGAAGACCTGAAAAAGCAAAAATGCGTGAGTTCGACGGAAGACCTGCTGGACTATTCCCAATTGCGCAAGAAGGTGGAAGAATGAGAAACATTATGGAAGCTGTTAAAAAAACAGGTAAAATAACTTCAAACTATGCAATGTTTTTATGTGTAAAATGTGATAAAGAAACAATTTATCCAAGATGTCAAATTTGTAAATCTAAAACTGAAAAAATGTACTTTGAAAGATTTACAGACTTTGAAGTAAAATCTGACCACGAAAAAGCAGTAAGATGGAAAAAAGTAGACTTAGAACTAAAGACATATATTGATGAAGCAAGAGATATTTTAAAAGATGTAAATCTACCTAAAGCTCTAAAAGGAATTGAAAAAACTGAAAACAGATTCAGAATTACAGAACACATATCAAAATTATTTTTAAGACAAAGAAATAACGTTTATGTAAACAAAGATGGAACTTCAAGATTTGATATGATTGAAATGGGAATTACGCATTTTAAACCAATGGAATGTGGAACATCAGTAAAAAGATTAATTGAATTAGGGTATGATAAAGATTACATGGGAAACCCATTAACAAATGAAAATCAACTAATTGAAATTCTACCTCAAGACGTAATACTACCTGATTGTACAGCAAGTGGAGATGAACTAGCATCAGATTACGTAATCAGAACAGCAAACTTTGTAGATGATGAATTAGTACACCTATACAACCAAAAAGCATTCTATAACTTTAAAACACCAGCAGACACAATTGGACACCTAATCATCGGACTTGCACCACACACATCATCAGGAATTATTGGAAGAATTATTGGATATTCTAAAACACAAGGATGTTTTTCACACCCAGTATGGCACGCAGCACAAAGACGTAACCTTGACGGAGATGAAAACGGAATCATGATGTTAATGGATGGATTAATTAATTTTTCAAGAGAATATCTACCAGATAGACGTGGATCAAGAACAATGGACACATCATTAGTACTAACTGCGCACCTATATTTAGACCAAATTGATGATGAAGTACACGGAATGGACATCGTAGACTTCTACCCGCTAAGTTTCTACAGAGCAGCAAAAAAATATGTATCTCCAAAATCAGTAGACATTCACCAAGTTGATGATAGACTAAAAGTAGAAGATATGGACAGCAGATATTTAGGGCAAGGATTTACACACTCAAACAAAGATTTAAACAATACAGTCTTATGTAGTTCATATAAATACGCACCAACAATGCAAGACAAATTAGACTTACAACTAAAAATCGGAACACAAATCAGAGCAGTGGACGAGCACAAAGTTGGAACATTTATTATCGATAAACATTTTATGAAAGATATTAAAGGAAACTTAAGAAAATTTTCAATGCAAAAATTCAGATGTACAAAATGTAACATTTCATATAGAAGACCACCATTAAACGGAAAATGTTCCCAATGTTTAGAACCAAACGTAAACTTTACAATCCACGAAGGAAGTATTAAAAAATATATTAAACCAAGTTTTGAAATCTGTAAAAAATATAATGTAGACCCATACATGGTAGAAACATTAGAATTAGTGAATTTAAGAATTGAAGGTGTTTTTGGAAAAGAACTTGAGAAACAAAAATCATTATCAAGTTTTTTTGGTAAATAAATAAAGTATTTTTTGTCGACCTTTTTTACAAATTTTAGCCAAAAGTGAGAAATTCTCAAGATGAATTTCGACCTGACGCGTAAAGAAATTTGTCGAAAAAAGGCGAGTTAGGAACCAAACGTAAACTTTACAATCCACGAAGGAAGTATTAAAAAATATATTAAACCAAGTTTTGAAATCTGTAAAAA
>JABSQY010000054.1 GCA_013215525.1 Nanoarchaeales archaeon
AAAAAGTTTATTTTATTTAAATACTTTTAAATTTTATAATCTTTATTTAAATTATTATTGTGGTTTTCAGGTATAATATATAATAGTGTCTGCTTGTGGTTTCCATAGTACAAATGTAACTTGTTATTTGGATTTATACATATATTTTTTGATGTATGTTTTATATGTCCTACAGTTTCTATACATATATTCTCTAATAAAAATTTATATTGTGGTATTAACTTTGTTTGATTACTTATTTCTTCTTTATTAAATTGGTTAGTTAGTGTTGGTTGAACTTGTGGTAGTTCCGAGTGTATATTCATTAAGCTTGCCATCAATGTAAATTTTAATCTATTTTTAACCATGTTCTATAAATTAAAGTAATGATTTCAAAAACTTTCCAGTATAACTTTTCTTATTTGCACAAATCTCATCCAACTTTTTTGGACGTATTTTTTTAACGGCACGGGTCGCTCGCCATCTTGAGGCGGACTCACCTTTCGCCTAAAAATACTAAAAAAGATTGACCAAAAACCTCGCTTTGCTCAAATAGAAATTGAACCATGTTCAAGTATATTTACAAAAGTTCCTTAAGGAACTTTCCAGTATAACTTTTCTTATTCGCACAAATTTCTTCAGGAGTTCCAACTGCGACAATTTCTCCTCCTTTCGCACCACCTTCTGGTCCAATGTCAATTACATAATCGCAACATTTGATTACATCTAAATTGTGTTCAATTACAATTACTGAATTTCCTTTATCTACTAATTTATTAATTACAGCTAAAAGTTTCTTTACATCCTCAAAATGTAATCCAGTTGTTGGTTCGTCTAAAACATATACTGTGTTTCCTTTTTTGAATTTTGCTAACTCTTTTGTTAATTTAATTCTTTGAGATTCTCCACCTGATAACTGAGTAGATGGTTGTCCTAATTTAATATAACCTAAACCTACTTCTTTTAATGTATTTATCTTTCTGAAAATTGAAGGGTGGTTTTCAAAGAACGGTGCTGCATCTTCTACACTCATATCTAAAATTTCACTTATATCTTTTCCTTTATATGTAACTTCTAAAGTATCCTTGCTAAATCTTTTACCATGACACTCATCACACTTCACATATACATCAGGAAGAAAGTTCATTTCGATTTTAATTTCTCCATCACCATTACAAGTTTCACATCGTCCAGCTGCTACATTAAATGAAAATCTTCCTTCTTTGTAACCTCTCTCTTTTGACATTTTAGTTTGCGCGAAAATTTTTCTTATATCATCAAATACTTTAATATATGTTGCAGGATTACTTCTTGGAGTTCTTCCGATTGGGTCTTGGTTAATTACAATAATATTGTCTAATTCTTCTGGAATTATCATTGATTTATGTTTACCAATTCTTTTGTGAACTTGTTGGAATCTTCTTTGAATTTCTGGAACTAGAGTTTGATTAATTAGAGATGATTTACCTGAACCTGATACTCCTGTTATTCCACATAAAATTTTTGTTGGAATTTTCACATTTACTTTTTTTAGATTGTTTGCTTCAGCACCTTTAATATCAATCATATTTCCTAATTCTCTTACTTTAGTTGGTCTTTCAATTCTGATTTTTCCAGATAAGTATTGTCCAGTTAAAGAGTTTTTATTTTTCATTACTTGCGCTGGTGTACCTGCTGCTACAATGTTTCCACCGTGAACTCCTGCTCCTGGTCCAATATCAATTAAATAGTCCGCAGCTTTCATTGTGTCCTCATCGTGTTCAACTACAATTAATGTATTTCCTACATCTCTTAGTTTGTGTAATGTTTCAATTAGCTTTGAGTTGTCTCTTTGATGTAATCCAATTGATGGTTCATCAAGGATATATAAAACTCCCATTAAGTTTGAACCGATTTGTGTTGCTAGTCTAATTCTTTGGGCTTCTCCACCTGACAGTGTACCTGAACTTCTATCCATTGATAAATATCCAAGTCCTACATTGTTTAGAAATGTTAATCTATCTACAATTTCTTTTAAGATTTGATTAGCAATGAATTTTTCTTTATCAGTAAGTTTAGATTCAACTGTTTGAAAGAATTTTAGAGAGTCTTCAATTGATAATTCAGTTACATCAATAATTGATTGTTTAGCAATTTTTACACCTAACACAACATCTTTTAATCTTTTTCCATCACACAAATTACAATGTGTAACTTCCATAAATTTTTCATAAAATCTTTTTCGGCTGTCTGATTCAGATTGTTTATATAATCTTAAAGTTTGTCCGATTAAACCTTCCCAACCTTCTGATAAGTCCATATTTGCACCATTTGACCAAACTGCTTTTATTGGAGTTGAATCTCCATGAATTAAAACTTTTAATGCTTTTGGTTTAATATCTTTAATTGCTGTAAATACATCAAACCCGTGCTTTTTACCAACTGCTGCAATTTGTTGTCCTCTGAATTTTAAATCTAATCTTCCATATAATGCAACTGCTCCATCCATAATACTTAAAGATTTATCTGGTAACATTAACTCTTCACTTAATGTCATTTTTTGCCCTAAACCTAAACAATTAGAACACGCTCCAAATGGAGAATTAAATGAAAACATTCTAGGCTCTAATTCTTCAAATACAACTTCTGGATGATTTGGACAAGCTCCAAATGTTGAGTATACTGTTTCAGCTTCACGTTGAATTTGTTTTAATTCTTTTTCTTTAATTTTAGTTCCAAACTTTTTTAATAATTCTTGATTTGTATCGTGATCTAAAATAATTAGAGTTCCTTTTCCAAATTTAATTGCTTGTTCTACTGAATCTGAAATTCTTTGTCTATCTTGATTATTTATTTTAATTCTGTCAATTACAATTTCAATCCAATGTTTTTCATATCTTTCAAGTTTTATTAAATCTTGTTCTATTGTTTCAAGTTCAAAAATAATTCCATCAACACGTACTTTTGTAAATCCTTCTTTTTTTAAATCTTCAAATAATTTTTCATAAGTTCCTTTTGCCCCACGAATAACTGGCGCTAGAATTAATTTCTTTTTACCTTCTTCATGTAAAATTAGATTAGTTATGTTTTGCTGTGATTGTGGTTTAATCGCTTCAGCACAATGTGGACAATAACTAGTTCCAACTCTTGCGAAAAGTAGACGTAGATAATCATAAATTTCAGTAACTGTTCCAACTGTTGAACGTGGGTTTTTTGAAGTTGTTTTTTGTTCAATTGAAATTGCAGGAGATAATCCTTCTATTGAATCTAAATCTGGTTTATTCATTAGACCTATAAATTGTCTTGCGTATGAACTTAAAGATTCTACATATCTTCTTTGTCCTTCTGCATATATTGTGTCGAATGCAAGTGTTGATTTTCCACTTCCTGACAGTCCAGTTATTACTATAAATTTATTTCTTGGCATTGTAACATCAATATTTTTTAAATTATGTTCTCTTGCTCCTTTTACGATTATTTTATCCATTACCATTGTATATATCTCATTAGTTTTTATATTATATTATAGGGTTTATTCTATATATTATAGAGAATATTTTTTGTTTTATAAATTTGTTTTATAATTGTATAATTTTTATATTATTAAACTTTATTTTTATACCATAAACATAACTTTTATATAGTTGAAATTTATAATTATATTATAATTTTAAATATGGTAGAAGAATTAGGAGATGTAATTGAACATTATGATAGATATAAATCTGCATTTAATGAAAATCCATATCCATCTTTTATTTTTAATCTTGGGTGGTTAATTACTGATTATAATAAAGCTTTCAAATCACTTGTAAATCTTGATCATGATGATATAATTAGGAGAAATATTCGCCATTTTAATTCAGGTTTATTTCAAAGTAAAATCATTAGGGATGTATGGAAAACAGTTCAGAATGGTGATTCTTGGACAGGTGAAATTGCAAAAATAAGTAAATCTGGCAATAAATATACACAAGAGATTGTAATTACTCCATTACTTAGTAATAAAGGTAATATTATTGAATATTCATGTGATATAGAGGATATAACTGAATATAAAAAAGTAGAAAAAGAAGCAGAAGAAGCAAAATTTGACGCTTTAACAGGCCTTCTTAGTAGAAGATCACTTAATGACAATTTATATAAAACTGAACATAATTTAGATAATGTAGGATTTATGTTTTTGGATTTAGATAATTTTAAGCATATTAATGATAATTATGGTCATGGTGTCGGAGATCAAGTTTTAAAAATTGTTTCTGAAAGATTTAAACAAAATTCAAAAAAAAATGACGATTTTATTTATAGGACTGGTGGTGATGAGTTTTGTTGGTTAGTTACAAATTTAAATAATTCTGAAGATGATTATTACAAAATGGAAACACTTGCTGATAGGTTAGTTAAAAAAATAGATGGACCAATATCTGTGCTTGATAATGATGGAAATTTAATATATCTTGAGAATATATTAACTATCTCAATTGGAATTAGTTTAGGTAAAGATGTAAAAACAATCAAAGAATTAGTTGATACTGCAGATCAAGCTATGTATAGGGCAAAAGATTATGGTAAAAATTGTTTCACGTTTTATAAAGATGAATGTTTTTAAATTAGAATTTGTTATTTTAGTTAGAAAAAATTATTTTAAATAATTTATTCTTCTTTTCCATTATAGGAATATTTTCCTGGTTTCAACAATGTCATTGCTAATAGTCCACCAATAATTGCTAGATTTTTTAAAAGATTCATTGCTTGACCTTCTCCAATATGAAACATAATTGTTGTCATAATTGTATAAAATATTAGTACTTTTACTCCAAGATTATATCTCCAACCACTAATTAAAGCAATTGCTCCAAATACTTCCATTAAAATAGCTGCCCCAAGTAATAATTCTCCTGGTAGTGCTAACCAGCTTGAACCTGCAAAAACTGCTTGAGCTGTAAATCCTGTAATTTTTCCATACGCAGACATTACAAAAATTGCTGCAACTAATAATCTTGAAGTCAACATTACCTTTGAACACATTGGCTCAGAAGGCACATCTTTTTTCATTTCTGTTTTTTCCATAATGAATGAATTAATACTTATGATTACATAAATTATTTTTATAATTTTGAAATGATAGTTTTAAGGTTTCGATTAGTATGTTTTTTATTAATTTTTAGTTTAATTTTTTATTTAATTATTAATATTTATTTATTATATGTCATTTTTATATTAGTTATTATTGAGTTAAACTATTTTTTTTTAAACTGATAATTCTTAATTTTTTTTATAATATGAAAATTTTAATGCTTGGTTGGGAATTTCCTCCATTTTTCGCTGGAGGAGTAGGAATTGTTTGTTATGAATTAACAAAATCTTTGTCTACTTTTTCTGATGTTGAAATTGAATATGTGATGGCATATGGTCCAAAGGATAGAAAACTTTCTGAGAAAATTAATTTAAGTTCTGCTAATAAACCTTTTAAAAATTCTAAACAAGTAAATATTTCAAAAATAAAATCATCTCTTTATGCATATGAAGGTCCGAGCGAGTATTTACATAGATTTTCTAAAATTTTAGAATCTCAAAGTAATGAAATTGATATAAAATCTATAAAAGAAATTTATGGAGAAAATTTAATTAATGAAGTTTATTTATATGCACAAAGAGTTTTGGCTCATTATGAAGATTTTGATTTTGATATTATTCATGCTCACGATTGGACAACAATTCCTGCAGCACTTTTATTAAAAGAAAAAACTGGAAAACCAGTTATTTATCATGTACATATTACTGAACTTGATAAGACTGGAGGGGTTTATGGAAATGAAGATGTTTTTAAGATTGAACGTAATGGTTTTTTGAAGTGTGATAAGTTAGTTTGCGTTTCTAATTATGTTAAAAATCGTTTGATTAATGATTATAAAGTTGATGCTTCAAAAATTGAAGTTATTCATAATGGAGGAATCTCAGATTTAGAAAAAAATAATTTTCCAAGTCATAGTATTTTAGCCGATGAAAAAGTTGTTTTGTTTGCTGGGCGTATGACTTTACAGAAAGGACCTGAGTATTTTTTAAAAGCTGCAAAGAAAGTTTTAGAGTTTGAACCTAATACTAAATTTATTATGATTGGTGGAGGAGATATGCTTGCTCAAATCATTGAACTTGCAGTTGAACTTGGGATTTCTAAAAATGTTTATTTTCATGGAAGTTATTCTCGTGAAGATGCAAAAGAATTTTATTCAAGAGCTGATGTGTTTGTAATGCCTTCTGTGTCTGAACCTTTTGGTATTGTACCACTTGAGGCGATTGCACTTGGGACTCCAACTATAATTTCTAAACAATCTGGAATTAGTGAAGTTCTACAAAATTGTTTAAAAGTTGATTTTTGGGATACTGATGATATTGCTCATAAAATTTTATCTTTATTAAAGTATAAAGTTCTACATTCACATATGAAAAATTTAGCGTTTAATGAATTGGATTTTTTTCATTGGGATAAACCAGCAAGAGACTTTTATAATCTTTATAATTTACTTAATAAATAAATAATAAGAAAATTATTTTTATTTTATTTATATATCTTGAAACTTAAAAATTATTTTGTTTGAGTGACACTTTAATTTTTTATAATATACTTTATAATTAATATTATGGTAGCTATTTGTTTTTATTTTCAGGTTCATCAACCTTTTCGAGTTAAGGAATATAAAATTTTTGATATTGGGAAAAATGATAATTATTTTGATGATAAGTTAAATCATGATATTATGAGAAAGGTTGCACAGAAGTGTTATTTACCCATGAATAATTTATTACTTGAATTGATTGAAAAATATGATGGGAGTTTTAAAGTGGCTTTTTCGATTTCTGGAGTGGCAATTGAACAAATGGAATTGTATGCTCCTGATGTGCTTGAAAGTTTTAAAAAGCTTGCTCAGACTGGATGTGTTGAGTTTTTATCAGAGACTTATTACCATTCTTTATCTTTTTTATATTCTAAGGATGAGTTTAGGCGTCAAGTTGAAATGCATAGAGATAAAATACTTGAACATTTTAATTATGTACCGAAAGTGTTTAGAAATACGGAATTAATTTATAATAATGAGTTAGCTAATTATATTGAAAATATGGGGTTTTCTGGAATTATTGCTGAGGGTTGGGAGAAACATTTAGGATTTAGAAGCCCGAATTTTGTTTATCATCCTAAAACGACTTCCGGAAATTTATCTTTACTTTTAAAAAATTATAAATTATCTGATGACATTGCTTTTAGATTTTCAAATCAAGGTTGGGAGGAGTTCCCACTTACGGCTACGAAATTTTCTAAATGGGTTAATGATTTTAATGGGTGTGGAGATGTTATTAATTTGTTTATGGATTATGAAACTTTTGGAGAACATCAGTGGGAGTCAACTGGGATTTTTGAATTTATGAAACATTTACCAGATGAAATTTTTAAACATCCGGATAATTGTTTTGTGACACCAAGTGAAGCTATTGAGAAATTTGATAAAAGAGATGAAGTTGACATTCATGAGTTTTTGAGTTGGGCAGATACAGAAAGAGATTTGTCCGCGTGGCTTGGAAATAAGTTACAAGATGAGACTGCAAAAGAAATTTTTAATATGGAGTCTAAAGTTTTAGCAACAAATGATGAAAAGATAATTCATAGTTGGAGAAAGTTAACTACATCAGATCATTTTTATTATATGTGTACTAAATTTTGGGCAGATGGAGATGTTCATAAGTACTTTAGCTGTTATGAGTCCCCATATGATGCTTATATTTTTTATATGAATGCGTTGCGGGACCTTGAACTTAGGATTTAATATTGTTTAGGGATTGTTTATGCTTTGGGATTGTTTTGAGACGGATGCTTTTTGTCTAGAGTACTCACTTTTTTAGAATCGGATAGATATATATTCTAATCCGATTCAAAAAGTAAGCACTCTAAACAAAAATCCTCCTAAGTTCATCGTTCTTTGTTTTTTCTTCCTTTCTGTTTTTGATTATTTTTATTTGGGTTCAAGTCTCTGAGTTCTCACTTTTTGGCAACGGGTCCGAATCCCGTGCGACTCGCGTATGTTTTTTGTTTTTATTTATACAACACATATTTTTAAAGCCTTTTTTGTAAATTAACTTTATGTTTGAGAAAGTTTTTAAAAATATTGATGACGTTTTGAGAAAGGAGTCTGGTTGTGGGTCAGAGCTTGATTATGTTGAGCAAACTTCATGGATTATTTTTCTAAAGTATTTAAAAGATTTAGATATTAAAAATTCTAAATATAAAGAGTTATTAGGTGAAGAACACCAAAATATTTTTTCTGATGATTTTTCTTGGGAAACTTGGGCTTGTCCTAAAAACTCTAAAGGAGAGATTGATTATAATATTTGTAGGAGTGGAGTTGATTTGATTACTTTTGTGAATAATGAGTTATTTCCTTATTTGGAAGGGTTTAAATCTGTTGAGGATTCTTCTTCCATTGAGTATAAGATTGGGGTTATTTTTTCAGAGATTAAAAATAGATTTCAAGATGGTTATAATTTACGTGAAGTTTTAGATTTAGTTGACGAGTTATCTTTTAATACTTCAGAGGAAGTTCATGAGATGAGTCATTTGTATGAAGCTAGAATTCAAAGAATGGGGAATGCTGGACGTAATGGTGGAGAGTATTATACTCCAAGACCATTAATTAAATCTATTGTTAATGTGATGGATTTGAAAGTTGGTGATACTATTTATGATGGTGCTTGTGGTTCTGCTGGATTTTTGTGTGAGGCTTTTAATTATTTAAGAGAAGGTCCTAATTCTTCAATGCTTCGTGCTGGTGATTTAGAGATTTTACAAAAGAAAACTTTGTATGGTCAAGAGAAAAAGAGTTTAGCATATATTATTGGAATTATGAATTTAATTTTACATGGTGTTGAGAGTCCAAATATTACAAGAGGAAATACTCTTTCAGAGAATTCTAGAGATTATGAAGAAAAGGATAGACATGATGTTGTTTTAGCAAATCCTCCTTTTGGTGGAAAAGAGAGAGCTGAAGTTCAACAAAATTTTGAGATTAAGGTTAGTGAAACAGCATATTTATTTGTTCAACATTTTTATAGAAAGTTAAAGGCAAATGGTCGAGCAGCAATTGTTATTAAAAATACTTGTTTGAGTAATGGTGATGCTAAAGCTTTAAGAAAATTATTACTTGAGAAAACTAATTTACATTCTATTTTAGATTTACCAGGTGGAACTTTTACTGGCGCAGGTGTTAAGACTGTTGTTTTATTTTTTGATAAGATAAATACTGGAACAAAAAAGATTTGGTATTATCAATTAAATTTAGATAGAAATTTAGGAAAAACTAATCCTTTAAATTCTAGAGATATGGAAGAGTTTGAGAGATTGTTTAAGACTAAGGGAGATAGTGATAACTCTTGGAGTGTTGATGTATCTAATATTGATGTTGAGAATTATGATTTGAGTGTAAAAAATCCAAATGAGAAAGAAGAAGAACCTTTGAGAAGTCCTGAAGATATTTTAGAACATATTTCTATTTTGGATTTGGAAAGTTCTAGTTTACTTGAAGAAGTTAAAAAGTTAATTTAAAATGGCTGATTGGGAAGTTAAAACATTGGGTGAAGTTTGTTTAATTGAAAGAGGAGGTTCTCCTAGACCAATTCAAAAATATTTAACTGATGATGAAAATGGAATTAATTGGATTAAAATTGGTGATACTAAAAATGTTACTAAATATATTTATGAAACAAGACAAAAAATAATTCATGATGGAATTAAACGGTCAAGAATGGTAAATATTGGTGATTTCATTTTATCTAATTCTATGAGTTTTGGAAAACCTTATATTATGAAAACTTCAGGGTGTATTCACGATGGTTGGCTAGTATTAAGAGAAAATAAAAAGTTAATTGATAAAGATTATTTATATTATCTTTTATCTTCTCATATTATTTACAAACAATTTGACAATTTAGCAACAGGCTCAACAGTTAGAAATTTAAATATTCAATTAGTTAAAAAAGTTAAGATTTCATTTCCAACTTCAATTGAAGAGCAAAAAAGAATTGTAAAAATTTTAGATTCTACTTTTGAAAAAATTGATAAGTCAATTGAAAATACGAGAAAAAATTTGAAGAATTCTAAAGAAGTCTTTGAAAGTTATTTGAATGATGTTTTTAGTTCTAATAAAAATTGTAAAACTGAAATTTTAGAAAATTTAACTGAAATAATCACAAAAGGTTCATCTCCGAGGTGGCAAGGAATTAATTATGTTCAAGAACCAGAATTATTATTTATTACAAGTAAAAATGTTGGTGAAGGAAAATTAATTATGAAAAAAAAACAATATCTAGAAATTAAATTTAATGATACACAAAAAAGGTCAATTTTAAAATATGGTGATGTTTTAACTAATATTGTCGGAGCTTCTATTGGAAGAACTGCGATTTATAATTTAAATGAATTAGCAAATATTAATCAGGCAGTTTGTATATTACGATGTATAAATTCAAAATTATCTAATTCTTATCTGATGAATTTATTAAATTCACCTTATTTGAAAAAAATTTTACATGATAATGAAGTTGATGGAGCAAGAGCAAATTTAAGTTTAACTTTTTTCAAAAATTTAGAAATACCTTTACCAACACTTTTAGAACAGGAAAAAATAGTAAAACAACTTGATACTTTATCTGAAAAAACTAAAATGCTTGAGGGAATTTATTCTTCTAAATTAATTGATTTGGAGGATTTGAAGAAGAGTGTGCTGGAGCAGGCGTTTAGTGGAAAACTTTAGTTTTTCTTTTCTTTTTCCATTTTTTACTATATTTTTAACTTTTATAAAATTAATAATCTTTATAAAGTTTAAAGTTTTAAATATATTATGAAAAATTCAAAAACTATTCAAACTTGTGAAAATATTGCTAAAGCTTATACAGATGAAATGAATAATATCTTCTCAACTCTTAGAGGAGAAACTCTAAGAGGTAAATTACATAATTTTAAAAAATAATTTTATTTTTAAAATTTAAAAACCTTTTATCAAACTTCCAATTAATTCTGTTACAAATGTTATAATTTCTTTAGCAGTTTCTTTTTTATTTTGATTATTTTCTTTAATTCTATCTCGCATAAGCTTTTTGTGTTCAAGTAGTTGTTTAATTATGTTATCAATGGTTTTATTTGATTCATCTAAACTAATAAGTAAATTGTCTAAACTTTGATAACAATCATATTTAAGTACTTCATTTTTACTTGGAAACATTCTTTTATCTTGAATTACATTAATTCTAAATATTGTTTTAT
>JABSQY010000055.1 GCA_013215525.1 Nanoarchaeales archaeon
TATTAATTTTGTTATACTTTTTGATTTATCTAAAAAATTTACTTTTGTAGTTATTGAATCAAAATACTTTTCTAAATTGTGAGATTTTAAAAATAGTTTAACATTTGATTTTGAGCTGGAAGAGAGTATATGTAATTTATGAGTTTTAGATAATTTAATTATTGTATTTTTAATCCCTGGAAACATATCCAAGGAACTAATTTTTTTATTTAAATTTTTTAAAATTTTGTAAACATAATATAAAACCATGAATTTATTTATCTTAAATTCCTTTATCATTGATTTAAAACTTTCTTCTAAAATTTTTGTTTTAATTTCTTCTATTGTATAATTAAATCTCATTTTATGAGAAATTTTTGACACTTCAAATGCGATTGAATCTAATGAATCACAAATTGTTCCATCAAAGTCGAAGATTATTGTTTTTATCTTATTTTGTTTAACTGAATTAGTTAGTTTATTATTATTATTATTATTATTTGTCATTTTAAGTTAATAAGTATTTATTTATTTAGTTTTTTTTAAACTTTTGTTATGTTAAAAGACATTTATTTAGTTTTAGGTGGTGAGGATACTATAATGCGTCCAAGAACTTCTAAATTAATTGAAGTTTTAAAATTTAGACAACAATTTAATTCTGATGAAACTAAAGTTATTGTGTCTGGAAAAGCTTTATTTAATCGTAATGCTTTTGGTTCAGAAGCTAGAGATATGAAAAATTATTTAGTTAAAGAAAATATTCCCTCAGATATGATTATTGTAGAAGATAAAGGGATGGATTTTGTAGGTTGTTTATTATTTTCATTTTATAAAATAAATTATTTAATTTTAAAAGAGCAAGGAGATACAGTTTTACCAGAGATATTTCCTGAAATCACTATTCATTTAATTGTTGAAAAGTTTTATATGGGACGTTCTAAAGAAATATTTAAAAGAATTTTTAAAACTTTAATTAGTTTAAATCCAAATGTTAAATTTGATTTTATTGAATCTGAAAATGGAGAAGAAATTCCATTTTTATCAAATATTAAAAAAAATAGATTAGTTAAAAAATGTTTAAAAAATCCATTGTTAATACCTAAAGATGATAGAGTTTCAAGAGAATTATTATTATTAATGTTAGTTTTATTAGATATAAATACTTTTAATTTAAGAACTCCTAAGGATTTTAAAAGATATTTATCTTTATTGCCTGAGTATAGAGAAATAATTATGGGGAAGTTTAGTTATGATAAAGCGCAAGCTTGGTATATGCTTGCAATTAATGCTTTTAAAAATAATTAATATTTATTTAAATTTTAGGAGTTTATCAAAATATTTAAATACACTAAATGATGTTAAATATTATTTATGTTTAATCATTATTTATATTTATTTAAAAATAAAACTTATACTAAAGTTATTTCGGAATCTTTTTGGAGTATTTGTACACATATAGTGATGGGTGCTTTATCACTTTTAATATTGTGGCTTTTAACTTCTTACTTTTCAAAAGAAGAATTTGGTATTTATATTTATTTAACTTTCATTGTTGGTTTTTTTGGAGTTTTTGCGTTATCTGGTGCTGATAAAGAATTAATTTTAGATATTGCTAATAAAAAAGATGGGAGTTATATGTATTTATTTTTTAAGAAATTTCTTTTCTCTCTTTTAGGGAGTGTAATATTTTTCATTTTAGCTTTTATATGGTATTTAAAAGATAGTTTTGAAGTTTCATTTTATCTTTTGTTATTTGGTATTATTTTCCCATTCATTAATACTTTTAGTTTATATCATTCATTTTATACTGGTAAAAGAGCTTTTTTTATTTTATTTAAATTAGCCTCAGTTAGAGAAATTTTGTTTTTAATTGTTGTTTTATTTACTATTTCATTTAAAACTAGTTTCTTATTTTTTTTTGTTTTAAGTGTTTTAGTGTTTTTATTTTTTGATGCTATCTCATTTTTTCGGAGTTTAAAATTTGTTGAATCAAAAAAGATTGAAAAAAATTCATTAAAAAACTCATTATCTTTTACAGGTATTAATACAATTCCTAAAATTTTAAATTTTGTAGATGAGATTATTATGGGAACTTTTTTAGGGATGACTGCTCTTGCAAGTTATAGAGTTGCTCTTTTATTTCCAGGAGAGATTAAAAATTTATCTGGAGTTATTTCTTCAGTTTTAATTTCTAGGTTTGTTTCAAATTTTTCAAAAATAAATTTAATTAAAATTTTATTTTTCTCTTTTATAATTAATGTACTGTTAGTAGTATTTTTAATATTTATTGTTGGATTTTTAATTAAAATGATTTTCCCTAGTTATATTGATATTATTTATTTATCTCAGATTGCGTTTATTTCAGGAATTTTTATTTTTCCTAGTACAGTTTTAAATACTTTTTTAGATGCAAAAAGGAAATTTGTAGATTTAACAAAAGTTGTGTTATCAGTTTCAATTTTAAAGTTTTTAGGGTTTTTAATTTTGATTCCTTGGTTTGGACTTTTAGGTGCAATTATTGTTATCATATTAGATGACATTATACAATTTATTATTTTATTTTATTTAGTTTTTAAAAATAATTTTAAAAATTAATTATTATTATATTCTTAGTTGATTGAAAATATTTCTTGTAGTATTTCATGATTTAAATCTAAATCTTTTAAATCTATTTTTCCTCTGGAATCATATTGCGCATCAACTTCAAGTAATTCTTTTTCGATTTTTCCTTCTTTATTTTTTGTTAATAAAAATGCTTTATTTCCAACTGCTCTAAGTGTTGGTTTTCCTAAATCATTTGTCATTTGGTGTGTTGTGTGCAGGTGTCCATCGATTGTGATTTGCGCTAATTCACTTAACATTGCTGCAACGTGCAAAGTTGGCATTTCATTACAAAATTTATCATCACGCCAAGCTCCACGTCCAACTTGCCCGTGCGTAAAGAATACATCAAATTCTTTATCTTTACTTTCATTATTTTTCATGATTCTTATCCAATCAAAATCTTTTTCAAATTCAGTATTTGTTTTATCCTTAATTTTCTTTTTAATTTCACCAAATAAAATTGGTCTTTGTTGTCCTCTTTGATGCCCAAACATTTGGTTTAATTCAGATTCTTCATATATTTCAGTTAAAAATGGCATTAAGGCACATACGTTTGGAACCCCACAGATTTTAATTCCATTTGCATTTTGTATATCATTTATATGTGTTAAATCATGTAATAAATTTTCATTTCCAGATTTCATTAATTCTATTTTAGTTAAATTTACAAAATTTATTGGTTCGTGATTTCCTAATAAAAAATATGTTTCAACTTGATGTTTACTTATTAATTCTGCTAATTTTTTAGCGTGTAATTTTACAATTATTTGATATAAAGATTTTAATTTAATTTTGTGTTCTGATATTATGTGTTCAGATGGATTATCATTATTAATTTTTGTAATTTTCTCTTGAAATTCTTCTGATTGAACTTCTTTAATAATTCCATTTAATTTTGTTACAGCTTCTTGTTGTAAATGCTCAGGAACTCCGTGAAGTAATCTACTTGCATCACCACCTGCTTGTTTGATTTGTATAAAAGTTAAGTATTTGTCTAATAATTCTTCAGATAAATTTTGTTTTAATATGTCCTCAGAAATTTCGTATGGAAACTTTAATTTTAATTCATTTTTAATTATTTCAAAGTTATAATCTCCAATAATATCACCATTTATAACAAAAGGGATTTGTTTTTCTTTTGCTATCTCAAAATGTTTTTCAAGTGCGTCCCAGTTTGCATGGTGGTCTGATGATGTTAAAATTTGATTTTCCATTTAGTATAATTATTATTTAAAATCCTTATTTATAATATTTTGTAATAATTTTCATTTATTCTTTATTTAATTAAAAAGTTATATAAATGTTTTTGATTTTAAATTATTATGTTAGCTAAACTTGAAAGAAATATTAATATATTATATATAAGTGGAATTTTAGGTTGGGCTAGATTTTTTTTACCAGTTATGGCATTATTTTACATATCTAGTGAAGTTACTTTGATTGAGTTTAGTATTATTATGTCAATTTTTTCACTTGTTATTTTATTGTTTGAAATTCCGTCAGGAGTTTTTGCTGATTTAGTAGGTAAAAAAATCTCAATGATTTGTGGAGTTTTTTGTTTTGTTATTGAAATTTTTATTTTAACTTTTTTTAATGGTTTTGAAATGTTTTTATTAGCAAAGGTAATTTCTGGTTTTGGTGTAGGTTTTGTGTCTGGTGCTAGTTCTGCGATTTTATATGATTCTTTAAAAAGATTAAAAAGAGAATCAGAACATAAAGTTATTTCAGGGAAACAGTTTATGTATGCAAACATTTCAATGGCTTTTGTTTTTATTATTGGTGCTTATTTATTTTCTATTGATACAAAGTTGCCTGCTCTTGTATCTTTACCTTTTATGGTTTTTCAATTTATTTTATTATTCTTTTTAACTGAACCATACAAATCTGAACATAAAACAACTTTTAAAAACTCATTTATACATTTAAAAGAGGGTTTATCTTATTTTATCTCACATAAATATGTTAAGTTTTTAATTGTTTATTCATTAATTATTTCAACTTTTTCAAATATTTTATTAACAGTTAGTTCACTTTATTATGAAGCTGTTTTAATTTCAATTACGATGATTGGGGTTGTTGCTTTTTTTGGAAGTTTGGTTACTGCGTATGCAAATAAAGTTGCAAGTAAAATAGAAATAGTTTTAGGAGAAAAAAAATCTTTAATCTTTATTGTTTTTATGATGTTTATTTCTTTAGTATTTATGACATTTTTATTTCCAATATTTGGTTTTATTCCATACTTTATCTTCTTATTTTTATTTGGATTTTATAATGTAGTTGTAAATCATTATGTAAATGAACATATTGAAACATCACATAGAGCGACAATGCTTTCAATAAAAAATATGTTTGCAAATGTTGGAATGTTTCTTTTGTTTCCTGTGTTTGGTTATTTTAATCAAAATCATGATATTTCAGTATCATTAAAATTCTTTATAGTATTATTAGTTGTATATTTTATTATTGTTTATTTGATTTTTAGAAAGAAAAAAATATTTAGTTAAATTAATTTAATTTTTTATAAAAAAATTATTCTATTTTTTTTTATAGATGTCTTTAATATTTACGACTGCTTTACTGTGCCGTACAATATCATCTTGTCCGATTCTTGGACATGCGGTGTTTACCCAAACTTCTACATATGGAAAGTTTTCCATTTCGGCTTCCATAAAGTTATCTCCAATGAAATAATAGAATTCTTTTTCAGGCCACATGTCTTCAAGTTTAAGTGCTGAGTTTTTATATTCTTGACCCCATTTTGTTGTCACAAATACTCCAATAACGTCTGACATATGAAACTTCATCATATTTCCTTTTTTTCTTAATAGATATTTTTCAATATGTTTTTTATCAATTACTTCAGTTATTTCTTGAACTACATTCATTAAAACTACTGGTTTGATTTCTTCTTCAAATTCTTGAGCTAGTAATAATGCGTTTGGGTGGAAATATCCATCTCCAATATATACAAATCCATCAATGTTTTCTAAAGGTATATTTAATGTGTCTGCGTATGAATCACATCCTAACATTTGTCCTTCAATTGATGTTCGAAATGGCTTTGATGTTTGTGTTGTGAAACCTTTTTCTTCAAGCATTGCTTGAACATTTTCTAAGTTATCTCTGAATTGTACAGAACAGAACACAGCTAGATTTTTCTTGTTTTTATGTCCGTCTCCAAATGTTTTTTCAATTGTTTCAAAAAAATGTTTTGGTATTTTAAACTCTACTCCAAACTTTGCTTTTAAAAAACTCATTTTCATTCCCATTCTAAAATTACCACATCTCCTTTTTCTTAACGTATACACTGTGTCCCCATTGCACACATAAATCAAATCCTAATTTTTCTAAATGAAATGGAATATCACATGCACCAAAACATGTTCCAAAGTATGTAAAAAATGTAGCTTTAGTTTCTTTTCTTAAAATATCAACTACTTCTTTTGAATAGTACTTTAATCCGTCAGGAAATTGTAATAAAACTAATTTTTTCTCTTCAGAATTAATTTGTTCTACAAGTTTTGTAAGCTCTAAATCATAATATGTTGAATATGATTCAGTTTGGTTTTTTGTTGTCATACTTTAAAGAGTAAAGTTAGGTTTATTAATGTTAATGTTTTGGAATATTTTATGAATATAACAAAACCTTATTTTAAAATTAAAAAATTTAGAGAAGATGCTATTGTGCCTAGTAAACGTAAAGAGGATGCTGGTTATGATTTTTATGGAAATTTTAAAAATGATTTTGAAATTTTTGATTCAGCACACATTAATTTAATTCCAACAGGAATTGGTTGCGAGATACCGTGTGATTGGGTTTTATTGTTATGTGAACGTGGTTCAACTGGTGTTCGAGGGATTTCTAAACGTGCTGGCGTTATAGATTCTGGATTTCGAGGAGAAATATTTGTTGCATTAAATAATACATCTTCTAAACCAATTATTTTTGCAAAGTATGAAGATTCACGACTTGATGATTTTTTGTTAAAGAATAAATTGTTTAAAGATGATGTTACAATTTATCCACAAGCTAAAGCGATTGCGCAAGGTTTGCTCTTGTATTGTCCTCATGTTGAGGTTGAAGTTGTTGAAGAATTGAATAATAATAGTGAACGTGGGACTGGGACAATAGGTTCTTCTGGGAAATAATTTGTTTCTTTGAGATTATTTTTATTCTTTTCTGTCTCATTGTATGGAGTTTCCATATTTTTATCTATGCACTAATTTTTTATAGGTTGGCGAGATATAGATTCTACGCCACCATACAAAAAATCAGCACCTTGATAAAAATCTGAAAACGAAGTTTGAAAATTAGGAGAAATTGGCTTCGCGATGTGTTCTTCCTTTTCGTTTTAGTGATTCAAAAAATAAACAACTAACAGAAAAGACTTATATATTTTAAATGTCATAACTATTTATGGGATTATGTCAAAATTGTAAAAATGTTATTAATAGTGGAACTCAAATGCCAATGAAATCTTTCTTAGATGAAATCTGTGATAACTGTGGAAATAGATATTAATAAATTAACAAAAGAAATTGCCTTAGATGAAGCAAGATCGAGGTATAAGGATGAACAAAACAGATTTAATGGAATTGAGTCTAAAAATAATTATTTTTTAGCTTTAAATGGGTTCTTATTTTCTTATTTAAGTTTTTCAAAGATAATTCAAAATAATTTATTTTTTATTCCATTAATTATATTATTATTTGGTATTTTTTATTCTTTCAAAACTTATGATTTAAAAAATATTAAATTATTAAAAGAAAATTTAATATTATTATCTGAAAATAATAAAATTATCGAAAGATTACTAATTCTTTATAACTCTTCAATTAATGAACATTATAATTTAAATGAGAAAAAATTACTTGAACTTAAAATAGTGATATTACTTTCTAAGTTAGCTTGGATTTCTTTACCAATAATTATATTTATTGATTTCTTATTTTTTTAAATTAAAAACTAAAAAAAGTGGATTAAAATCCACCAATGTTTGCAATATCTCCACGTAATGCTGGATGAGGTTCATAACCTTCAATTTCAAAATCTTCGTATTTAAAATCATCAATGTTTTTAATATCTTTATTAATTTTCATTGTTGGTAATTGTGTTGGTTCTCTTGTTAATTGTTCTTTTACTTGGTCAAAATGATTTGAGTAAATGTGGATGTCTCCAAAGCTGTGTACAAATTCTCCAACTTCTAATCCTGTTACTTGCGCAACCATCATTAATAATAAACTATAACTTGCAATATTAAATGGAACTCCTAAAAATGAGTCTGCACTTCTTTGGTATAATCCTAAGTTTAATTTATTCCCATTTGTTACACTAAATTGAAATGTTGTGTGGCAGAAAGGTGGCACATCATTAGCATTGTCGGCTGATGCCATTGCGTAGATGAAATCTGGATTCCATCCTGAAATCACATAAGACTTTCTAAATGGTTTATCTTTTAATCCTTGAATTACCCAAGCTAGTTGATCAATTTCACGTCCATCGGATGCAGGCCATCTTCTCCACATTTTCCCATAAACTACTTTTAAATCTCCCCATTGAACTACAAAAGGGTCTTTCTCATCTAATTCTTTTAATCTTGTTACAAATTCTTTTTGAGTTGTAATTTCAGGATTGATTGAAGTTTCCTTTTGTTCTTTTTTAAATCTTTTATATGCCCATTCATCCCAAATACGTACATTGTTATCTACTAGATATTTAATGTTTGTACTTCCTGATAAAAACCATAATAGTTCAACAATAATTCCACGAATAAAAGTTTTTTTAGTTGTAATTAAAGGGAAACCTTTTGCTACATCGAATCTAATTTGTCTTCCAAATACACTTCTGATAAAAGGTGGTTCTTCTCCTTTTTCCTTATATTCATCTAATACTCCTTGCGTAAAGAATAATTCTTTATCACTTCCGTTTTCAATTACATCTTTTAAGATATCCAAATATTGGTATTCTGAATGTTTTTGTTCTGTCATATTAGTTTATATTTTTTTATGTATTTAAAGGTTTGTTGTTTTCTCTCTCACTGTGTGAAGTTTCCATATTTTCACCAATGCACTAATTTTTTGTAGGATGGCGACATATAGATTGTACGCCACCGTACAAAAAATCAGCACCTTGATAAAAATATGAAAACGAAGTCTTAATTAAAGCGAAAAATGGCTTCACGTGTGTTTCTGCTTTTACGTTTTGTGTCATATTTTTCCATTAAGTATTTAAATATTAATTATTTAATTATATTTATGATTATTACAGCTGCTAGAGTTTTAGAGTTAAATGAAGAATTTAATTTAATTACAAATTTATGTGAGAGAGAACAAAACAATCCTGAAGGAGTAGGTTTTGATATTAGATTTGAAGAAGTGTACAAACTTGTTGGAGATGGATTTTTAGGAATTACTGAAAGAAAAACTCCTGATATTGAACTTGTTGCAAGTGTTGCAAACGGTGATAAAGATATTACTTTAAAGCCAGGAGATTATTTTTTAATTAAAACTCCAGAGATTATTTCATCTCCTGAAGTGAAAATAGATGTTGAAAATAATGGGAATAAGTTTTATGTTGTTCCTCAAATTTTTCCTAGAAGTACACTGCAAAGATGTGGTCTAATGCTTCGTGCAACTAAGACCGACCCAGGTTATACTGGACCTTTAACTTTTGGTATTTTTAATGCTGGAAACTCTACAATTCGTCTTGAATTAAATTCTAGAATTGCAAATGTTGTATTCCAAACTGCGACTGGAGAGTTATCAAGAAGTTACAGTGGACAATGGCAAGGTGGACGTGTTGCTGCAACTAAAAAAGAAACTCAAAATTAATTTTTAAAATGGATTCAGATAAAAAAATAATTGAAAAAAAATTATTGTTTTTAGATGAACTTGAAAAATTTGGAAATATTAAAAGAAAGATTAAAAAGTCCAATGGAGAAACTGAATCTGATTCAGAACATTCTTGGTTTTTAGCAATGTTTGTTATGGTTTTTAAAGATGAAATTTTAGAAACAGGAGATAATTTAGATTATACAAAAATGCTTGAAATGGCATTAACTCATGACTTGCCTGAAATTTATGCTGGTGACATTTTTCCTTTTGAAAAAGGATTTGATAAAGCTGCAAAAGATGAATCTGAAGAAAAAGCAATTAAAAAATTATATAATATTTTACCTGAAAAATTACAAAAAAGATTTTTTACTTTATTTGATGAATATGAAGAACAAAAATTAGTTGAATCACAAATTATTAAAGCTATTGATAAAATTCAACCTGATCATTTAAATTTAATTGTGAAAGGAGAAAATTGGAAAGAACATAATTTAACTTATTCAATGTTAGTTGATTATAAAAAAAAACATGTTGATAAAAATTCTTTTACTAAAAAATTATATTTTGATTTTATTATGAAATCTGCAATTGATAAAGGTTACTTGAAAAAAGAATAGTTTTATTTTAGTAATAGATTGGAATTGAAAAGATATAAATTCAAAAAAATTACAATGTAATTTGTTCTGAAATACGGGAGAAACAATGTTTCTCTGTATGTCAATGTGATAAAATCACATTGACATGTTACTAGGTTTAATTTGAGATAATAGAATTTTTAAATTTTTCATAAATTCATCAATTTCTTCTAATTTTTGTTTTATTTCTTTGTGAGAATTTTCACTTGAATTAGTTTTTAAATTTTTGATTTCATTAATTATTGCTGTGTTGTCTTGAACATCTTTTGGATGTTCTTCAACTAAATCTTTTACAGTCCCTACAAGCTCGCTGATTGCATTTACTAATGTTTCAATTCTTGTATCTAATTTATCAGTTTTTTCTAAAACACTTGATAAAGTTGATTTACCTAAATCTTTAATGTTTGATAAGTCGGAAATAATTTGTTCTTTCTCAATTTTATTTTCTTCTCGAATAATTTTTCTAAATTGTTCTAAAATATCTGTAGATATCTCTTGTTTTTTACTAGAATCTTTTATTTTATTCTTTGATTCGCTTTTAGTTTCAGTTACTTGAGGTGCTTGCTTGTTTTGCTTTAAACTGTCAAGTTCTGATTTTGAAACTAATATAAATTCGTCATCCATATTCATTTTAATATTTGTATAGATATATTTGTTTATCACTACTAACTTTAGATTAATTAGATATATTTGAAGATTAAATATGTGTGTTAGTTTAGAATCATATTTATAAATGATTATATCTGTGTATGTTTATGGTTGTTGTTAATTTTTTATTATTGAATGAGTTTGATATTTTAATTAGAAATAAAATAAAAATTTATCAACAAATTACTAGAATTTATTTAACTTATAAAGCTTATAAATTAAAAAATATAGATTCTGAAATAAAAATTAAAAATTATATAAAGATTTTGTTAATAAAAT
>JABSQY010000056.1 GCA_013215525.1 Nanoarchaeales archaeon
TTTTATTGTAACTGTTTTAAATTATATTGCTGTATCAGATAAAAAATTTAATTTAAAAAATAACTTATTTAAATTACTAAAAAATCCAATGTTTATAGCATTGCCAATTGCCTTAATTTTAAATTTATTAAATTTTCAATCTTCATTTACAGATAAATTATTTGAAATTATTCCTAGTGGGATAATTCTTATTGGTTTACTGATAGTTGGATTAAATCTAGACTTTAATATTTCTGATTTTAAATTACCTTTATTTTTAATTTCTTTAAAACTAATTATTGGTATAATCTTAGCATACTTTGTAATATATTTATTTAATTTTCAAGGAATGGACAAATCAATTATTTTAATCGCTGGAACTTTGCCACCAAGTTTAATGGCAATGATTTATTCAGAACAATATAACTTAGATACAAAATTTGTTGCAAATACTTTATCTTTAGGGTTACCAATTAGTTTAATAGTTATGAGTATTATTGTATATATCTTTTAATTCTAATTTCAATTTCACTATTTTTTAATAAAACAACAATCTTCACTTTAAAGGAGATGTAAATTTTTAAATTAGATACTTGTTGGAAATACATATGGGTTTATTTAGTAAAAAAACAGACGCGCCACAAGCGCCACCGATGCCTCCTGCACCTGATGCAACTATGGCTATGCCTCCTGCTCCAAATATGGATACGCAAGCTCCTGCTCCATCAATGGACATGCCTGATTTAGGTATGCCTTCATCTCCTGGTATGGAAGCGCAAGCTCCAGCACCTGTGCAAGAAGAAAGTGATTTATCTGGAATTCCAGATGGTTCAAATTTAACTCCTCCATCCTTACCTGGATCTGGATTAGATGATATCAAATCCCAAGTAGTTGGAGATATGGAATTAGAATTACCTTCAATCAGTCAAAAACAAGAAATTGATAATGAAGCTTTTTCAGCTCCTAGTATGTCAACTGATGATGATTTATTTAATATGTTTAAAGTAGAAGATTCAGAAATATCTCACAAAGAAGAGATGCCTACAAAACATGAACATACTTCAGCTAGTGAAGTACCTTCATTTATGCCAGAACCTACTGATACACATTTAAGTAATGATGTTGCATTAAACTTTGAAACAAAGAAAATTTCAAACGCAAATGAAACAATTTTTCTAACAACAACACAATTTAAAGCTTTATTAGAAGTTGTAGATTCTGTTAAAAGTAAGATTAAATCATCAACTGAAACTCATTTAAGATTAATGGATATGAAAGCTGAAGAAGATGTTGAATATGAAACATTAAGAAAGAATTTTCAATTTATTGAAGATAAATTACACAACTTAGACGAAATACTTTTCGATAACTAAACTTTAAAATGGACAGAAGAAGAGAAATATATATTAAAATTGATGAGTTAAGTGAGCTTGTTAAAATTATGAAAACAATCAAATCAAAAGAAAATCAAGTAAGACACTTATTTGATCAATATGATTCTTTAAACATTGAAGAACATAATTTATTTGAGAATTGGAGTAATTATTTTGAAGATACATTCACAAGAATGGATAATTTGAGGTTATAATAGAATGGCAGTTAAAAAAATAAAAGAGATGTCTGGGGATTTATTTATTCCAATGCATGATGTATCTGAAAAACGAAAACATTTATTATTATCTTTAAAAAATTCTTTAATTATGCAAGAAGAGTATGATAAAATTTTAATGATGAGAGCAAAAAAAGCTGAATTATTAAAAACAATAAAAAAAGGTATGACATCATTAAATACTGATTATTTAAAACTAAAAAAACATTTTCCAAATGTTAAAAATGTTTTATTAAATACTGAAAAAGAAATTGGAATATTAGAATCACAAATTAGTTTATTAAAAAATACTAATGTTAAAAATGATAAAGATGTTTTAACTATGATTGAGATGGAAGAATCTATTAATCCTAAATTAAAAAAAGCAAATGAGTCAAAAAATTCAACACCTGTACCAAAAAAGCCAGCTGTTAAAAAAGTTACAAAATCTGTTCCAAAGAAACCTTTAACAAAAAAGGAAAGAGTGAGAGCAAATTTAAAATCAATTGAATCAAAATTAAATAAGTTATAAACTATGATTTAATTTTAATTCAAAATTTACTAAATAAATATAATACTAATAATTAATATTCTATTAATTATGTATTCTTCTTTTAATTCTAAAATAAATCAATTTTTTTTAATACGAATCTAATTTCAAATTAATTAAAACTTCTTTTTCAGATTTTTTCAAGAGTGCAGGATTTATTTGGTCGAATTATACTTTGTGAAAACATTGTTTTCACCTAGGCTTAGAAATTCTCTTTAATAAATTTCTTGAGCATCACTATATTCGTTAACCAAACAAATTTAATGCTATTGGAATGATGTGGAAAATTCTGAAAGTAACTTATTTTTGAACCATTAATTCTTCAAATTTGTAACCTGTGTCCTTTGTCATTCTTTTAATAAATAAATACAAAACACCAATCATCACAACCATTGACGGCAAAGCAATCATTGGGAAACTTAAAGCTGTCATTTTTCCAATTTGTGCATTGTACTCAACTGTTCCGGGTGCACTTTGAATTAATACAAATGCTAATGTAAAATTTAATGCTGCTGAAACTAAAAATGGAAACTTTAATAATTTAGATAATTCAGTTATGTGATTATTTAATTTTTTGTCTCCAATTTTTTTAGAAATTTTATCAAAATCAAATAATTCTGCAAACATATTTTTTAAAAATTTATTAGTTTTTTCTTTAAAAATCATCATAAAAACAATAATTAATAGTGGGATTGAAGTTTCTTTAATAATTAAAATATTTTTAGATAACTCAAATAAACTAATTCCTCCCGTTAATAAAATACTAATAAATCCAAAAATAGATACAATATTAATATCTTTTCGAACTGTGAATTCATAAATCCCATAAATAATAGGAAAACTTAATGCAACAATCATTCCATAAATTGGACCTAAATAATTATCTGTTGAGAACTTAATTAAAATAACTGATGGAATCACAAGGTTTAATAAAATATTTAATAATTGATTCTCTTTTTTCTTTTCTTTAACCATAATAATTTCTTGTCATATATATTATATAAATATTTGTAAAACAAACCTTTAAAAAAGTAAAAATATAAAATATATTATGAATCAAATTTGGGTAGATAAGTTTAGACCACAAACATTCGATGAAATCATCGGACAAGATAACTTTGTAAAAAGGATAAAAGCATTTATTAATAGTAAAAACCTTCCTCATTTATTATTCGCAGGGTCTCCTGGGACTGGTAAAACAACAACAGCTCTAGTAGTTGCACGTGAACTTTATGGTAAAGATGGTACAAAAGGTAATTTTTTAGAATTAAATGCATCAGACGATAGAGGTATTGATGTAATTAGAAATCAAATTAAAGAATTTGCAAAATTAAAATCTTTAGCAAATATTCCATATAAAATCATTTGTTTAGATGAAGCTGATTCATTAACAAAAGATGCACAACAAGCATTAAGAAGAACAATGGAAAAATACTCTGCAAGTTGTAGATTTATTTTAGCATGTAATGAGATTTCAAAAATTTTAGACCCAATTCAATCAAGATGTGTAATTTTCAAATTTAAAGCATTATCAATGGAAGCATTAGTTGCTTTATTAGATAAAGTAGAAATTGAAGAATCATTAACATTTGAAGATAAAACTAAAGAATATTTATCTCAAATTTCAAAAGGAGATGTGAGAAAATTATTAAATACACTTCAAGCAGCAGCAGCAATCAACAACACAATTTCAATTGATGGAATTAATGAAATTATTGATTTTGTAAATCCAAAAGAAGTTGAAGAAATGATTGAATTAGCAAAATCAGGAAACTTTGAAAAAGCAAGAGATTTAATGATTAAATTAAGAAGTATCAGAGGATTATCTGGACTTGAAATTTTAAAAGAAATGTATCGTGTAATTTTAAAATTAGATGTTGACCCAAAAATTAAAATTAAATTTATTGACAAAATCGCATCAGTAGAATTCAGATTAGTTGAAGGTTCTGATGAAGAATTACAACTTGAAGCATTTTTAGCAACATTAGCTTTATTAAAGTAATTAAATTACTTTAATTAAGACTTCTCTTTTTTGCCGTCCTTTTTTACAAATTTTAGTCAAAACGGAGAAAGCCTCAAGATGGCTTTCGATGTGACGCGTTAAAAAATTTGTCGAAAAAAGGCGAGATGGGGAATTACAACTAGAAGCATTCTTAGCAACGTTAGCTTTATTAAAATAAAAATATAGATATAAAAATGGACACAGAAGAGCAACAAATGTATATGGAACAATTAATGGACAATTATAAAAATCCTCAAAATATTGGAAAAATAGAAAATTATACATTATTTCATCACTACAAAAATCCAAGCTGTGGCGACACATTTGATATCTATATAAAATTAGATAAAAATAATAAAAAAATTGAAAGTATAAAATATACAGGAGATGGTTGCGCAATATCAACAGCATCAATCTCTTTATTTTCTCAAGAATTAGTTGGTATGGATTTTGAAAAATCAAAAAAATTAACTGACAAATATATCTACGAAATGCTTGGAGTAAAAATTTCTCCTGGTCGTGTGAACTGTGCAATGCTTAGTTTAAATGCATTTAAAAATGCTGTTAAAGATTTTGAAAAATAAATTACTTATTTTTTTTCTTTTTTGTCTCGTTTTTTACTAATTTTATCCAAAACGGAGAAATCCTCAAGATGGCTTTCGATGTGACGCGTTAATAAATTAGTTGAAAAAACGTAGTATGATATGCTTGGAGTAAAGATTTCTCTTGGTCGTGTAAACTGCGCAATGCTCTCACTTAATTCTTACAAAAACGCTGTGAAAGATTCAAAACTATAAAATAAAAATAAAAACTTAATTTTCTAAATAGAAATTATTTTCTTCGAAAATAACAATACATTATTCGCTACCACCTTATCGCTCAAAAAAATAATCTCACTCCGCTCGGAAAAAATAAAAAAATAGAAATTATTTTCTTCGAAAATAATTAATAATATATAATAATATATTCTATAAATTTATTTCCTAAAATTTATGGTAAAGTATACTCAGATAAAGTAGAATTAGCAATATCTCTAATATTTTCTGCGCCACCAACAAAATTTCCACCAAAAAAATAAATCACAACAATTAATACAATCACACTAATAATCATAACTACAACTAAATTTAATGTAAGTTCTACACCCTTCTTACTTTTCATATTACTTCTAAATTTCACATCCATTTTATCTATAATTAAATACTATATTTTTATATATATTAAACGCATTAGGATTTGAAATCTCTTTAGAATTAATTTCAATAATTCCTGAATCCATACATCTAACTTTATCTGTTAATGACATCATTGATGAAGTTGGAGTAATAGCGCCATACTTACCTAAATATGTAATACATGAATCTGTTTGATTAAAATTAAAATTATTAATGTAATAAATTGGTAATCTTGTATTAATTCCTTTCTCAATTCCTGCTGCATCATAACCTAATATTTTTTCATTATCTACTTTTTTTCTAATGAAAATTGATTTAGTATTCTCACTTTCATCAATATTACTTAAATCATCAAAATTTGTAAGAACTCCATCTAAATCTAATCCATTTTCATAAATTACGAATTCATAATTATTTGAATTATATTCTAATGTATATTCTGTATCTAATACATCTGTATACACTGCTTTATGTAAATCTCCTACTACTGGTAAAATTTCTTTTAAATTTAAACCTTGTACTAATCCTTCTTCCATTGTTGTTGTATCAAATACCGTTGTAGGTTTAGCGCGAACATTTGGAGTTCTCTTTACTTTAGTAGTACGAACATCTGGCAATCCATATTCAAGGCCATACACGATTGTATTTTTTTCATCCAAATCTTCATTCTTAACAATACATACTTTATATGACTTTACAATCTTTGAAAAAAATTCAAAATTTAAATCTTTAAATTGTGAATGTCCACTATTTACTCCATCATTACAATACACAAGTAACTTTGCATTTTCCCAACTTTGAGGGATTTTCACAGATTTATACAAATCAATAGTTGTTGGACAATAATATAAATCTCGATTTGGAAGAGTTTTACTACATCCTCCTTCACACAAATGAGATGGTACTCCTACAATTTTTAATTCAGTCTGTATTTGATATAATCCTCCTACTGTACAATAAATTTTTTTATCTAATCCGCAACTAAAAGCTTTACTAAATCCTTGATAAACTATATTAATAGTTGTATCTGGGGATTCACATCCTCTACAAGTTTTAAATCTTTTAGTGCTACTAGTTAAAATATCTCCAAATGGCGACACAACTGATAATCTTAAAAAACTAGTAAGACTATTATCATCTTTATTTGGGTCAACAATTTGATTACATTCATTATAAGATTGATCTTCAGGAGTAGTTGTAGTTCCTCCACTACCTCCTCTTCCTCCTCCATCACGTTCCCATCTTCGTTTACCATCTTCATCTATAATCCATATTGAATAGGAAGAACTTAATAATATTAAACAAGTAAATATAACAGTTATAAAATTAAAACTTTTTTTTAATACATTCATACTAAATTAATAAAAAAATCAATTATAAATACTTGTTACTACCTAAATTCTAACGTTTTGATTTTTTATCTCTTTTTTTTCAAATTTTTCTCATTTGGTACTTTGTGTGAAATGAAATAAATTAACACATTGTGTTTATTTGTTTTGAAATTTTTTTCAAATTTCTCTCATTTGATACATTGTATCAAATGAAACAATTTTATAAACTAATTTATTTTTATATATTTTATGGCATACAAATACGAAAATGTGTACGAACCTGAGGAAGATTCAGAACTTTTACTAAAACATACAATTAGTGAACTAAAACATTTTTTTATTGGAAAATCAATTCAGCAAAAGCAACAACACAGTCTCTGCGAAGTTGGTGTTGGAAGTGGATTTGTATCAACAAATTTAGCAAAACAATTTCCAAATATTCAATTTTTCGCAAGTGATATTAATTCTTCGGCAATTGATTTAACAAAATTAGAATTCTCTTTAATTAAAACAACTACTAAACCAAATATACAAAATAAACCTTTTTTTGAGGGATTTAAAAAAGAACAAAAATTCGATACAATTATATTTAATACACCTTACTTTCCATTTGAATCTAAAAAAGATAATTTCAAAGATATGACAATGAAAGATAGAGCAATTTATGGTGGCATAAATGGTTATGAAGTAATTAATGAATTCATAGAACTTACAATTCAAAGATTAAATCCAGATGGATTTTGTATTATGATTTTTTCATCATTATCAAACTACACTGAAATCGAAAAAGTGTTAATTAAAAATTCATATAATTACTCAATGCTTGAATCAGAAAATTCATTTTTTGAAAAAATTCATTGTTTAAAGTTTTGGCCAAAAAATGATTTAAAACAAGTTTTAAAAAATAAAGAAATTACAAATTTAAAATACTTATCTTTAGGAAAACATTCATCCGTATTTCAATGTGATTTCAATAATATTAATTGTATTGTAAAAATCGGTAAAGAACAACACTTAGAAAAAGAAGGTTTTTTTGAAGAAAAATTAAAAGATGAATTCTTTGTACCAAAAATGTATTATAGACATAAAAACTACATTGTACGAGAGATGTACACAGGACAGACAATCGAGCATTTTATAGACAACCCAAACACGACACTGAAAGAACTTACAATAGTATTAAGTGAAATATTAAAAGCGTGTTTTAGAATTGATGAATTAAAAATTACAAAATTTGAAATGACAAATCCATACAAACACATCTACATTGAATCTGATTTAAGTATTGGATTTATAGATTTTGAAAGATGTATTTTTGCAGACAAACCAAAAAACACAACACAAATTCTACAATACTTTAGAAGAAACATTCCTAAATTTGGTAACATTGGATTAAAATTATCAAACGAAAAAATATTATATATTGGTAAAAAATATCGTGATGATTTAATTCCATTTACAATTCAAGATATACTCGAATTAAAATAAAAAATAAAGTTATTTTAATCTAGCTTTAATAATCATAAATGCGGGATATTTATCTCCATTAATTTCTTCAGCATTACTTGGGTCGTACTTTTCATCAAAACCTAAAATCTCAAAATTATTCAAAAAATATGGACTTAAATATTCACTAATTGTATGTGTTGGTTCGCAAACAACTAACTTTCCAGAAAATAAAATTGAATCAACTATTTCTTTTTTGAAATAATCTTTCTGCTTTTTTTTCTTTTCTATAAATTGTCTAATTGGATGTACAACTAAAAAAATAAACTCTCCATTTTTTTTTAAGACTCTTTTAACTTCTCTATAAATTGGTTCAATATTTTCAGATGTTTGAATAGAATATTTACTACAAACAACATCAAAAGTATTATCTTTAAATGGAATATTTTCAAAATATCCTAATCTGATTTTATTATTGGATTTTTCATATTTTTTATTAGAAATTTCAACCATTTTTTCAGATGAATCAATACCATAACTATTAGCACCTAACTTATCAAAATATTTTATATCTACTCCTTCACCACAACCTAAATCAAGTAATGTTTTATTCTTTAAATTTTCATCAAAATATGAATAATAACTTAGATTAGTAACTTTATCTAGTCCTTTGTGTAATCCATTAAACTCTTCTGCAAATTTATTATATTGTTTATTTTGTGACACCATAACTATTAGTAAGTTAAAACAACATATAAACAACTATAACAACTATAGTTGTTATAGAAATGGAATCAAAAGCATTAGAATCTCTAGGATTAACTAAAACTGAGATAGACGTATTCATAGCTTTATTAGAACTACGTTCATCCACAGCAAAACAAGTAATTGAAAATACTAAACTACAAAATGCAGTAGTACACAGAGCATTTAATTCATTAAAAGATAAAGGATTATTAACATATACATTTGAAGGAAAGATAAGAAAATATCAAAGTATAGAACCTTCCGGACTTCTTACAATTTTAGATGAAAACAAATCTGAAATGAAAAAATTAATTCTTGAACTAGAACAAAAAAGAAACTTATCAAAACCAAAACCACTTGGTAGGATTTATGAAGGAAAAAAAGGAATTAAAGAATTATTAAATTTAATGATACAAAAAGAAAATTCAACATATTATGCATATGGTGGACCAAAAAAAGCTGAGGAATTATTAACGGATTATTTTTGGGATGGATTTCATAAAAGAAGAGTTTCAAATAACATTTCTGCAAAACTAATATTTCATACATCATTAAAAGATTGGAAAAAAAAATTAAACAAAATAGAATTAACACAAGTAAAACTTACAAACAAAAATTTTGAAGCAATCACTGAAACAATAATCTGTGACAATAAAGTTGCAATAATAATTTATTTAGACACTCCTTTTGGATTTTTAATAGATGAAGAAAAAGCTGCAAATTCCTACATGGAATTTTTTAAAATATTGTGGAATCAAGTATAATTCATTAATAAAAAGAAAGATAATTAGATTAGAATAGTTATACTATTTAGATAAGTAATTTAGAATAAAAATAAAGTAAAATAATTTTATTTTTTAGATTTAGAAATACTAGTTGATTCTAAAAATTTATTTGAAAATTTAGGTAAGTAGTGTGTTTCAATCATCATAAGCATAATCACAACAAGCCACATAGAGTTAAGCTGCGTCCACAGTAAGTTATCTGTATATGTATCAACTCCATTTAAAGTTAAATTCATAATAAATACAAATAATGAAATACCTAACAACACATTTGCTAAATATCTAATCATTTTCCCAATTAATATTCTTTTATCGTTTTCCATATAAATTCTATATTTTTTATATTTATAAATTTAATTAATCTGAATTGTAGATAAATTTCAGATAAATTGTAGATAAATTATAATTATTTGAGTTGTATTAAATTAACTATACTAAATTTTTTTAATATAAATATTTATAACCTTTATTTTATATCAACAATACTATGTTTAATAATTATTACATGCAATGTTTAAACCTTTTATCTAACAAACTATAGTTAACTATTGATTTTTTTTGATTTGAAATAGTAATTATTATAAATAATAAACAATTATAATTAATATATGAATAAAATATTATTATTAATTTCTTTAATTTTTGTAATTTTCACAGGTTGTTCAAGTTCTGAAAACTCAACTGAAATAATTAATGAAATTAAAGATAATACAATAGGTTCACCATTAATAGAAAAAGAATTATTTTCAGGACAGCTTGAAATTAAAGTTCCTTCCTCATTTCAAATCATGGGTGAAGAAATGGCACAAGTAAAATATCCAAGTATAAATCGTCCAGAATTAATTTATACTGATTCTACTGGTAGTACAAATCTAGCATTTAAAAGAACTGGAAGTTCAGTAACAAATAATCAAATTTCAGAATTTGTAGATACTTTAAGTCAAACGTTTAAAAAAATATATCCTTCTGCAACTTGGTATGATGAAAATGTTTATGAAATTAATGGAAAAAATATTGGAGTTTTAGAATTATCAACTCCAACCATTGATACTGAGATTTATAATTATATCTTCTTTTTTGAAATGAATGGGAAATTAACAATGGTATCTTTTAATTCATTATTAGAAGAAAAAGAAAATTGGGAAGTTTTGGCTAAAGAAATAAGAAATTCCGTAAAAGTGAATTAATTTACTTTTTAAAAGTTTTTTTTAATTTTATTTTTATATTTTTCAAATTCATTATTTAAAATAATATTTAGGTGTTTTAACCAGATAAATTTATTTAGTTCATTTTCAGTATTTGATTTTTCATCAATATTTAGATAAGTTTTTTTAAGATATTTATTTATTTT
>JABSQY010000057.1 GCA_013215525.1 Nanoarchaeales archaeon
TAAAACACATTTTTTTATTAAACTGTAAGTAATTTTATTAATACATAAATACTTTTTATATTATATATAAAAATGGAACCTTCACAATACGCCAAATTAAAACAAGTATTAAGTAATTATTTTACAGATATTCAATACTCAGAAATTACACAATTAAATTCAAAAAGTAATGATAACACTAATAATAATTCTAATTCAAATGAAACTTTTAAAGTAAAAGTTAGAAAGAATTTATTTATTCTAAAACAATTAAATTCAAATAATGAGAAAACAGATAATCTAGTTCAAGATTTAATTCATGTAACAGATTACTTAGCTTTAAACAACTTTGAAACAACAAATTTAGTTGAAACAACAGTTGGAGAAAAATTTGTAAAAATTGAAAATGAAACATACATATTATACAAATATATTTATGGAATTATTCCAAAGAAATTTGACTTATCAAATAATCATTTAAAATCATTAGGAATTTATTTAGCAAACGTTCACAAGTCATTAAAAGAGTTACAATATACTCCAAAAAAATCAAATGATACAAAAGACACAAAGAACATACAAATTTTAATTAAAAACCAAATCAAAACATTAAAAGAAGAAATTAATAAATTTGAAGAAGATGATAAAGAATTAATTAATGCAATGATTGAGGAATATGATAAAGTAAATAAAGAATTTTTAGAGAATGTTGATAACAATCAAATCATTCATGGGAATTCAATAATTGAAAATGTATTATATGATAAACAATACAATGATTATTATTTAATTAATTTTAACAATATTTTAATTGAAAATAAATTTAATGACATTGGTAGTTTATGTAGTAGTTTTTTCATAAGTGAAAATACAAATAAAGTATTATATAGTAGAAAGATGCACGACAAGTTCATAATTGGATATTATTTAACTATGGTAAAAAATACTCAAAAAGTAGAAAGAATTTCAAAAGAAGATTTCATGAAACAATGTGTGGACGCGACAATGCTTGTATCTCTGCAAAATACTTTAAAGTATTATATTGATTCTTTAAAGAATGATAATAAAAATAATATAGAAAAAGCTCAAAACAGTTATGAACTATTTAGAGTTATACATAAAGACAACTATACTTTGTAGAGTTTCTTTATGCTCTAAGAATTATTTTTATTAAAATCTTTGATTTTAACAAAAAAGAATTGTTTATGTATAAGGATAATTATACAATCTAATTAAAACCAATATGATTTAATTTCTTAAAATTAAACCAAATGTTTATATAATTTAAAATACTATTATTAATATGGAAACAATAACCCAAACCACAACCACTGAGTATGTTGATAATTTTCAAAAATTAGATTTATCTCATTTAAAGAGATTAAACATGTCTGAAGAAGAAACTTTGAAAGAAAATGAGAAGTTTAGAAAACAAGTTCAAAGTGGAGATTTATCAAGACTTAGATCTGGAAAAGATATGAAAAAACTTTTAGATAAGTATAATCATTTATTTACTTAAAATGTTAGACATTAATACATATAATGATTTAATTAAGTTTTCAGATGGTTTTTTGTTAGATTTAGGGGATATATTTAATTATTATCAAGAAATAAAAGAATCAAGTTATATAATTTCGATTATTTATTCTTTAAATTTATCTATTGAAACAATTTCATTTTTTCTAAGAAAAAATCCAAAAGAAATTGAAACTCAAATAAATCAAACAAAAATAATCTTAAAAAAGTTTAAATTAACTTACGATATTGAAAAAGATAAAATCACATTATTATCTTTAAGAAATACTAAATTAGAAAAGTAAAACCAAACACACAGCTAAAACTCCCACAAACCCAAAAAGAACCCAAAACTAGTAGAAATAAAAGAAAGCAAACAGCCTGCCCCAAAACCCTACAAGAAAATAAAAAAAACCTAACTCAAATAATCCAAAAGCAGTATTAAAATAAATTATTTAAATTAAAAAATAATTTTTATGAGAATAATTCATAGCATTTTTGTAGTCCAAATATATTCCCATTAAAAACTGATAAACATTCAGTTAAAGAATTAACTGTATTTAATATATCGTTAGTTTCTTCATATTTATTATTTATTTGACTATTTGAATTTATATTTTTATTATATTCTTCAACTAATAAATTATATTCATTTACTAATTCTTTATTATTATCTTCTATTATCATTATATGATTATTCATAAGATTTTGTATATTTTCAAGTTCAATATATTTATCTTCAAGTATTTTATTTTCAGTTATTAATTCATTTATTTTATTATTACTTGAAAAAATATTAAAAGTTATAACAAATATTAAAAAAATTATTAATACTACCCAAATACTTCTTTCTAATATAGCAAATGATTTTTCATCTTCATTCATATTTTTTTTGTATTTATCTTATTTAAATATATTTCTAGTAATAAAATAGAATAAAATTCTCCAAATTTTAAATACAGAATATCGCTACCTTTCAGTCGCTCACAAAATAGAATTTTTACAAGTAAAAATATAATAATAAAAAATTAGAATTTTCCCAAAAGGGAAAATGAAATTACTCAGCCTTAACTTCTTCTTTCTTTTCCTTAGGAACAACCATACTCAAGTAAAGATCACGTAACTGCTCAGGCTCAACTTTCAAAGGTGAACCATCCATAGGATTATGTCCCTGCTTATTACGAGGAAAAGCAATAACATCTCTAATAGATTCTTTCCCTTCTAGAAGAGTAATAATTCTATCAAGACCTAAAGCGCAACCTCTATGAGGAGGAGCTGCATAATTATAAGCCTTAACAAACCAACCAAAATTCTCTTCAATTCGTTCAGCTGAAAATCCAGATAATTCAAACATCTTCTTTTGTAACTCAGGTTTGTGAATTCTTTTAGCTCCAGAAGAAATTTCTACTCCGTTGTAAACTAAATCATAACAATCAGAAACTAAAGATAAAACTTTTTTCTTAACATCTTCCTTTAAAATATCTTCAGCTGAAAGAGACATTAAATATTCAATATCTTCATCCATTGGCATAACAAAAGGATTATGTTCAAAGTCTAACTTTTGAGCACCTTCATCAAAATGAAATAATGGAAAATCAACAATCCAAGTTAATAGATGTTGACCTTCTTTCATAAATCCATAAGTCTTTGCTAAATGTCTTCGTAAACTATCTAAAATATCATTAGTTTGTCCAACTGAGTCAGAAACAAAGAATAATAAATCAGAATCAACTGCATTAAATCTTTCTTTAATTTGAACTAATTCTTCTTCAGTAAAGAACTTAGTAATACTTCCTTCTAATTTCCCTTCAACAACTTTCATCCAAGCTAAACCTTTAGCACCGAAATCTTTTTGCGCAAGAGCAATTAATTTATCAATATCCTTTCTACCTAAATGGTCCATTCCACCAGTAAATCTTAAACCTTTAACAAGTCCACCAGCCTTCGCATTTCCTGAAAAAACACCAAACCCACAATTTTCAACAATATCATTAACTGTAACTAAAGGGTCTAAAGTAATTCTAAAATCAGGTTTATCACAACCGTACTTATCCATAGCTTCCGCAAAAGTAATTGTATCAATATCAGCATCTAACTCAACATTATAAATTTCTTTAAAAGATTTCTTTAAAATTTTATTCATAAAATCAAATAATTGTTTTTGTGACCAAAAAGCAACTTCCATATCAACTTGTTTAAATTCATATTGTCTGTCCTTACGTAAATCTTCATCACGAAAGCAAGTAGCTAATTGATAATATTTCTCAATACCTGAAACCATTAAAATTTGTTTAAATAATTGTGGCGCTTGAGGTAGTGCAAAAAAAGTATTTGGATGTTTTCTTGAAGGAACTAAAAAGTCTCTTGCACCTTCAGGACTTGAACCAGCTAAAATTGGAGTATCAACATTTAAGAACTCTTCTTCTTCAAACATTCTATGCATCATATTTGTAAATCTACTACGATTTTTTAAAGCTTTAAACATTGATGGTCGACGAAGGTCTAAATATCTATACTCTAATCTTAATTCTTCATTAACTTCAACATCATCAGAAATTTCAAAAGGTAGTACATCACACTTGTTAACTAATTCATATGATTTAACTTGAATTTCAATATCTCCAGTAGGTAACTTTGAATTCACAGTTCCATCAGGTCTAGGAGCAACAATTCCAGTAACTGCAATTAAATATTCACGACGAAATTCAGACACTGCATCAAACTTATCAGTATAATCTGGATCGAAAACTACTTGCGTAATTCCATTTCTATCTCTTAAATCAATAAACTTTAATCCACCGTGATCTCTCACTTTTTGAGCCCAACCGATTAAAGTAACTGTTGAGTCTTTATCTTCAATTCTTACTTGATTACATGTGTGTGTTCTATCCATTTTGTAAAATATAAGACTAAAATATCATATGATGATTTTAGTAGTCTAATTATAGTAAAAATAAACATTTTAATCTTTATAAGTCTTATTAAACTAGAAGTAAAAACAAATAGAATTATTTTTTATTCTTAGCTTTAATTTTCTTATAACTTTCTTTAATTTCCTTAAAATGTTTATTAAATTTCATTTTATCTTTTGTATCAATTGGTTCCTTAATTTTATAATAATATGTAGGTGAAGGAAGTAACGCATTATAATTTTTAAATATAACATTATCTTCATAACTAATCTTACTTTTTCGCAGCTTGGTAACTAACTCCTCAAATTTTTTTAAACTATTTACTAACTGGATATATATTTGCTCATTTTCAGATTCATTTTCAGACTTCTTTTCAATAACTTCAAATGCAGCAAGTAAAATTTTATTATAAGTGTCATAAAACTTAATACCTAGACTTTCCATATTATTTTCAATTTTTCCATCGACATAGGTTAATAATACTTTTAACATAAGAATTCTAATTTTTATACATTTATAAACCTTAAGAATAAATAAAAAGTTAATAAAAACTAATAATAATAATAAAAAATAGAAAAAATAAAAATCAAAGATTTTTATATTTGGGAATTAGGACGAACATTAGGATTTTCAAAAATCTTCATCAAAAAATTCTTATCAACAACCATATATTTTCCCATAGGAATCTCTAAATCTTTTAAATCTAAAGCTCCAATCTTTGTTCTTTTTAAATCACAAACACGAAACCCACGCTCTTCAAACATCTTACGAACTTGTCTCTTACGCCCTTCATTAATTCGAACAACATACTTACAAGGAGATAAATTCCAAATTTTACAAGGTGATAATCTATAATCATCAATATACAAACCACTCTCAATTTGTTTTTTATCATTTGCATTAATATCACCATCTAAATGAGCTAAATATTCTTTAACAACTTTAGAACTTGGATGAATAATCTTTTGAGCAAGTTCTCCATCATTAGTTAAAATAAGTAAACCAGTTGTAGGTTTATCCAAACGACCAACAGTCTTCACCTGAGCACGACCATCTTCAACATCAATCAAATCGTACACAGTATCAGGATTGTATGCATCCTCCTTAGAACATACAAAACCTTTTGGTTTATTTAAAATAATATAATATTTTTCATCTGATGTAGTAATCTTTTTACCAAAAATTTCAATAGAATCTGAGAATGTACACTGGTCTCCTAACTTTGCAACAACTCCATTAACTTTAACATCTCCATCTTCAATATACTCTTCAGCTTTCCTTCTTCCACAATACCCTGAATGTGCAATAATTTTTTGAACTCTAGCTCTCTCTTCTGTCATAATAAAATGAATCTTTAATTGTTTATAAAATAAACTAACTATCTTATTCCACGTAACTTATAAATAATAACTAATTAATAAAAACTAAAAATCATTTTTTTTAACTAACTCAATAACTAAACTTACAACATTTAAATTGAGCTTGACATTGTAAGATATATTTTAAATTATTTATTATATATTTTCAAATGTTTGAAAATTTTCTAATTACATAAAAATTAAACATTACCATCTAATTTTCACAAATAATTCCAATTACACACTATATTTTCTAAATCTTAAAGAAAAACTTTAAAAACATCAAATTACCTAACATACTATGAGTTTTGAAGATAAATACAACGCGCACGAAAGTGAGCAAAAAATAAGAGAATTTTGGCAAGAAAATAAAATTTATGAATTTGATGAAAACACATCAAAAATTACTTTTTCAATTGATACACCACCACCAACACTATCTGGAAGAATGCACATCGGACACGCATTTTCATATACGCAAACAGACTTTGTTGCAAGATATAAAAGAATGTCAGGTTTTGAAGTTTTTTATCCATTTGGGACAGATGATAATGGATTAGCAACTGAAAAATTAGTTCAAAAAGAAAAGAAAGTAAATCTACGTAATCAAACAAGAGATGAAGCTTTTAGAATTACTAATGAATATATTGCAGAAAATAGAGAACAATTTGTACAAGATTGGAAAGATTTAGGAATTTCTGCAGATTTTGAAAACTTAAACTATTCAACAATTGATGAAAGGTCAAGAAAAATCTCACAACAATCATTTTTAGATTTATACAAAAAAGGATTAATTGAACAAAGAGAAGGGCCTGTTGCATGGGATAGAGTATTTCAAACAGCAATCGCGCAAGCAGAACTTGAAGATTTAGAAAGAAAAGCGTTTTTATTATATGTAAAAGCAAAAATCAAATCAACTGAAAACACATATTTAATCTATGCAACAACTCGGCCAGAATTATGTTTTGGAGTTGGAGGAGTATCCGTTGAAGATAATGGAGAATATGTAAAATTAAAAGTAGCAAATGAATTTTGGATTACTGGTGCTGCAACATATTTAGAAAAATTTCAAGACATAGATTATGAAGTTGTAGAAAAATTAACAGGAGAAGATTTAATTGGAGAAATTGTACAAATCCCCTACGTAGACAGAGATGTTAAAGTATCTCACGATGTTGCTGTAAAAGCAGATTTTGGGACAGGAATTGCATACTTTTGTAGTTACGGTGGACCAGAAGATATTGAATGGTTTACAAGACATAAAACAAAACCTTTTGAAGTTTTAGCAAAAGATGGAAGACTAACAAAACTTGGTGGAAAGTATGAAGGTGAAGTGGCGCCAGATGCAAGAAGTAAAATTACAAAAGACTTGGAAGCTGATGGTTTTGTAATCAAAAAAGAAAAGAAAACACAAAACGTAAACATTTGTGAAAGAAGTGGAGCTGATGTAGAATATATTGTATCAAAACAATGGTATGTAAACTACATTGATAAAAAAGAATATTTTTGGGAGATGGCTCAAAAATTTGATTGGACTCCAGAATTTATGAAAACAAGAATTGAAAATTGGATTAAAGGACTAAATTGGGATTGGGGATTCTCAAGACAAAGAAAATTTGGAATTCCAATTCCTGTATGGTTTGATAAAGAAGGAAACAAATATTTTCCAGAATCATCTCAACTACCAGTTGATCCATTAAAAGATAGACCAATTTCAGCACCAGAACACCTTGAATTAATCCCAGAAACTGACGTTTTAGATACTTGGTTCACATCAGCAAGAACAACACAACTTGCAATTTCAAATGTAAAATCATCTGAGATGAGAGACAAATTATTTCCAATGGATTTAAGACCTCAAGCGCACGACATAATTAACTTTTGGTTATTTTATTCAATGGCAAAATCAAATTTATTATTTGAATGTAACCCTTTCAAAAAGGTTGCAATTTCCGGATGGTTATTAGATCCTAAGGGAAAGAAAATGAGTAAGTCTAAAGGTAATACAATTGCGCCACAAGAAGTAGTTGAAAAGTTCAGTAACGACGCATTAAGATTTGCAGCAGCTTCAACAAAACTAGGACAAGATATTCCATACCAAGAAAAAGAAGTAAAAACTGGATTAAAATTAGCAAACAAATTATTTAACGCAAACAAATTTGCTGCAATGTTATTAAAAGATTTTAAACCTGAAGACAGAGACTTTAAATTAGATGATTTAAACTCAATCGATAAATGGATTGTATCAAAATTACAATTTGTAATTCAACAAGCAACAACTCAAATGGATAACTATGACATTTCATTTGCAAAATCTACAATCGAACAATTTTTTATGTCCGATGTTGCAGACAACTATATTGAAATTGTAAAACAAAGATTATGGAAACCAGAAGAATTTGGAATTAAAGAAGCAAAGAAAGCGCAACAAGCATTATACAATGTTTTATATAATTCATTAAAAGGATTAGCACCATTTGTACCATACATTACAGAACAAGTATACCAAAACTTTTACAAAGATTTTGAATCAGAAATTTCAGTTCACAAAACATCTTGGCCAAAAGTAAATACAAATTTCATGAATCAAGAAATTGTTGACAATGGAAATTTATTTGTAGAAGTTGTGAAACAAGCGAGAAAATTTAAAGCAGAAAAACAAATTTCAATGAAAGAAGAATTATCTCAAATTAAAATTAGTTGTTCAAATGATACAAAAGAATTTATTGAAAATTCAATTGTAGATTTAAAAAATGTAACTTCTGCGCAAGAAATTATATTTGAAATTAGTGAAAAATTTAATATTGAAATCACACAATAATTTCACCTTTAAGTATAATTTTGAAAATCAAATCATTTGATTTTCAAAATACTATCAGTTTAGACATATTTATTTTAAATACTATTCATTTTATTTTTATCCCAAAATTCATTATTTTTAATATTTAATTCATTATTGAAACTTTAATTTTAATTAAGTAAAAAATATCAAACTAACTATTTTATACTTAATTTCATTATATATATATACATTAATTAAAAATAGTTTAAAATTTAAGAGATATTAAAAATTTAATCTCAAAAATTTCGTAAAAATTTAATTAAATATATATATTTTAAAATGAAAATTAATACAAAAAAAATAAAATTAATTGGAAGTACATTACTTCTAGCAAATATGATTACAGGAGTTTTTGCAGCACCAACAAATGTTTTTACAACAATTGATGCAGCAAATTATTACAACTTACCACAAGTAACTATGGGTGGTGGAGCAGTTGAACAAACATCAACAATTCCACACATTCAATTATCTGGAGGTCAAGCGCAAGACACATACACTTTAACTCCAGTTGGTTTTAGTGGCGGACAAGATGAAATAATCTCGCAAATTTCTCAAATCACTATAGGTGGAGGAGTTGATTATGTTGATTTTGATTTTACTCAAGTTCAAATGGGTTCAGATCAAGATGGAATTGTTGATGAATATTTTGAATTTGATTCAACTTTAGAATTAGCGGGTGGAGTTGACGCATCAGAAAGAAATTTAGGAGATGGAATTTTTCAAGGAAAACAAATTGAAACGTCTGCAACAACAACAATTACAATTCCTAGCGGGATGGATTTAGTTTTACTTCCAGGAGGAAATTCAGCTTATGACTCAATATTAAATATCGATGGTGTTGAAATTGATTTAAGTAATAGTGGAACTATATTAAGTTTAACTACTCAAGAAATCGCAGTTAAAATAGCATCAACTACTTTTCCAAATTATGATGTCTCATCATCTAGTTCAAATGTAATATTTACACAAAAAGTTACAGGGTTATCTGGAAATATTGCTCTATCTGCTTCTGATTTAGGTTATAGTTTCACATATACTGAATCTTTAAACTCGAATCTTGGACAGATTATTGGTGTGGGTTCAGGAAGCACCATTCAAGCACCTCAATTTTCAGGTGGACAAGATGAAATTATGCCATTTACAACAATTGAAGTTAATGGTTTATTACCTCAAAACTCAGACGATAGAACTTTAAACATTTTAGGTGTTCCAATTGATTTAGGAACATTAGCTCAATCTAAAAATGATATTAAAACTAATATTTTAAATTCAATTAGTTCTCAATTAAATTCTCTAAATTTAGTAGTTTCAGATGGAGTTGGTTCAGATATTATTTTAACTGCTTCAAATATTGATGATTTCAATAATGGAGACGTATTAACTATGGGTGATAAAATTTATTTTTCAAGTAATGCTAAATTCGCTAAATTAACTTTAAAAATCGATGAAGATATGCCAACTTTAGCTGATGACAAACTTATTCAATTTGATAATGTTGAAGTTAATTTAGGTACAACAAATAAATCAAATGAAGACATTATTTCAATAATTCATGGGAAAAATTATTTAACATATAATACATTAAAAGAAGGTTTAGATAAAATTATTTTTGTAGCAAAATCTTCTGGAATTGGAGCAAATGGAGATATGCCAATCCATAATACAAATTTTCAATATTCAACTGTAAATGGACAAAATGCAAAAGCAAGTTTCACAGTAGATCATGCTATGCCTGCAATGTCACAAGATAAAACTATAACAGTTTTAGGAGTAGATATTGATTTAGGGGATTCAGCTTTAACACAAACACAAATTGCAAATAAAATTGTAACTCAAGTAAATGCTGATTCACAAACAACTTACACTTTATCAAATAATAATAGTCCAGTTGTATCAATTACAAATAATAATTATGTAGTTGATGAAATGGATATTTTTGGAACAGATAATAATTATGCAACAACTAATGGAGTTCAAGCAAGTTCAAATGTAGTTCAAATTCCCTCAGGAATTCAAACAATGTCAGAAGATGATTTAGATATTATTATTGCAGGAAAAACAATTACTTTAAACGCAGGTTCAACAGATGCTGAAATTGCTACTTTACTTGAAGGAAGTTTTAATTCTCAAACAGATACTTATCGTGTAGAAATTTCAAATTTAAATGAAATTAAATTTATTTCAAATACATTTGATGAAACACAAAATAATAATAACTTAATTGTTGGAAATGATGATGGAAAATATAATTCTAAGGATAATAAAGCAGCAAGTTTAGAAT
>JABSQY010000058.1 GCA_013215525.1 Nanoarchaeales archaeon
ATTAACTTAAATTTATACACAAATAAAAATATGGAAGAAAAAGAAATTTATAATTGTAAAAACATGTCAATATATGACTTAAAAGACTTATTAGAAGATTTTCCTTTGAATTTAATGTACGATTACTTTGAATTAAAGAGAGAATCAGAAATTAAAGAAATATTTTTCAAAGATGTGAAAATAATAACATTACTAAAGAACTTGGAATTAAATATTTATCTAAATAATAATAAAGTAGAAAAACTAAAATTATAAAAGATTTTATAAATATTAAAAGATATAAATTATTATGAGTATATCATTAGACCTTTTAAAACTAGAAACCGATACAAAAATATTTGAGCGAGGTAAAGAATTTTATGAAGAAAATCCCTCAAACCAGTTAAGTTTTCAATCAAATAATCTAAATCTCTCAATTACTGCTGAAATTAAAGAATATGATTGTAAAGTAGAATATAACCTTGAGACAGGAAGACTTGATATCAAAAAGTGTACTTGTGTTTATTTTGAAAAAAATAACAAAATCTGTAAACATATAATTTCTTTAGCACTACAAATAAATCATAAATTAAAAAAAACAATTAAAAATATAGATATGTTAGATAGTTATGAAAAAGCAGATGAAATTTTAAATAATATAATTGAATTAAATTCTAACACGCAAAGTAATGAAGTAGATATCGAGCAAGCGCAATCTGTATCCCAAATCACCACAACTATTAAATCGTTAATGGAAGAAAACCCTATTTTAAATAAATTATATATTAAAGGAGAAATCTCAAACTTATCTCCAAATCGATCAGGACACATTTATTTTTCCATAAAAGATGAATACTCATTATTAAATTGTGTAATGTTTAAAACATCTGTAAATAATCTAACATTCAAACCGCAAGTAGGCGACAAGGTTATACTTCGTGGAAACATTACATTATATGAACCAAGAGGAACATATCAATTACTTGTAAAAGAAATGAAAAAAGAAGGGCAAGGAGATTTATTTCAACAATTTTTACAATTAAAAAATAAATTACAAATAGAAGGACTATTTGAACCAAATAATAAAAAACCAATTCCTAAATTCCCTAAATCAATAGCAGTAATTACAAGTCCAACAGGAGCTGTAATTCAAGACATAATTAATACAGTAAAAAGAAGATTCCCAAAAATTACTTTAAGTTTATTTGAAGTATCAGTTCAAGGGGAGAATGCTGAAAAATCAATTATAAAAGCGCTAAAACAAGCAGATACATACAAAACTCCATTCGACACAATAATCATTGCAAGAGGAGGTGGAAGTATAGAAGATTTGTGGTGTTTTAATGATGAAAATCTAGCAAGAGAAATATATAACTCAAAGACTCCGATAATCTCTGCAATTGGACATCAAACAGATTTTACAATCTGCGACTTTGTAGCTGATATTCGAGCAGAAACACCAACAGCTGCAGCAGAACTTGCAACACCAAATCTATTTGATTTAAAACAAGAATTAAATAATAAAAAAAGAATAATAATTAAATCACTAGAACATAACTTAGAAAACAAACAAATGAGATTAATTAATTTAGAAACAAGTATTTTTTCAAGTTTAGAACTTAATTTAAAAACAAAAAAATTACAATTACAAAATTTAAAAGATAAATTAAAATTACTATCAATAAATTCAACATTAAAAAGAGGATTTAGTTTAACAATTGATAAAAATGGTAAAACAATAAAAAATATTGACAAACTAAATAAAGATGAAAAAATTATTACATTATTAGAGAGTGGAAAGATAACATCCACAATAAATAAAATATCTAAAAAACAATAAATCAAAATGACTACAGAAAATAAAACAAAAATAAGTTACGAAGACAAAATTAAAAGAATCAGCGAGATTGTAGAAATGTTAGAAACAAGTGAAGTTCCTTTAGAGGAAAACATAACACTTGTAAAAGAAGGTGCAAAATTAACTAAAGAATGTAAAGATTATTTAGAAGAAGCCGAATTAATAATTAATAAAATTGTTGATGGAAAAGAATTAGATTTTGAATAGATAAAAAATAATTTTATAAATTCAATCTTTAATTGAAAAGGTTTTTTGGTCTCTCTTTTTTAGCGCCCCGAAGGCAAGCGTCCAAAAAAGAGTGAATTTAGAAGAAGCCGAATTAATAATTAATAAAATTGTTGATGGAAAAGAATTAGATTTCGAATAATGGAAATCAGAATTAGTAATATAAATGATATTGAAAATATTTCTAAATTAATGTTAAATTATTATCCATCAATAATAAATAAAAATGAATTCTTAAAAATTACACAAAAAATATTATTAAATGATTTAAAAAATAAAAAAAGAATATCATACATTATTTTAGATAAAAATAAAATTATAGGTAAAATATTTATACAAATAATTGATATGTTACCAAATGAATTTTCATTAAATATAAAATTTGGATATTTATCAAATTTATACATATTACCTAAATATAGAGGGGAAAAACTAAGTGAAAAATTAATAAATGAAATTATTAACTATGCTAAAAAAAATAATTTAGAAAGATTAAATATCTGGACATCTAATAAAACTAATAATACTTTTACAAAACTATGATTTGAAATAGATAAAGACATATTAAAATTAGATTTAACCAAAACCCAACAAACATAACTCAGAGAGTATCATTTAATAAAGTAAGAAACATAGTATACTCATTAACACAACTTTTTCTAAAACTTGAATCCTCATACATTTTATTAAATGTTTCTGCTAATACTGAAGTTTTACCTAAAATATTCTCAACTGAAGATTTAACATTTTTAAGAACAGATTTATCAGTAATTGTAAAAACTTTTTCAATTAATCCACCCCCATCTGCAGATTTGAAAAGATTTATCATATGGGTAAAGTTATCTCCACGATACCCATCATTAAAAATAATTTTTTTAAATCCTTCTAATTTCTCAAAATATTCTTCAGAACCCCCAACATTAGTCATTCTACTTTCCCAATTCATAATTATTACTTAACAGTTACGATTTATAAACGTATTCAGTGATAAAATAAAGAAAGATAAAATTATTTCTTAACTCGAATCAAAGCGCCAACACCATTACCAATTAAAGCTGTAAACATAATTATAGGGTTAATCCCTAAAAATATAATCCCTAAAACAAAACCAATAAATCCACCATACACCAAATTTAGAAATTTTTTTCCTTTTCCAAAAAATAAATATAACATTGGAACTGCAAAAGACATAGAAAAAGCAGCACCAAACACAGTCAAATCAATAATGTCACGTGAAAAATATGCTACAACTAAAGCTAAAAATAAAGTTATAATCATTCTAATCTTTAATTTAAAAACAGGATTATTTTTTTTATCAAAAGAAAACATACTATGAGTTGCAATCGTAAAAACATAAGTGTCAATTGATGACATAATTCCTGCTAAGAAAAATATAACTCCTAAAGATAAAATAGATGAAGATAAATAATTTTCAAGAGAATATAAAAAAACAATAGCTGGATCTAAATTAGGATTTAAAGAAAAAACATAAAGTCCAATTACAATAAGCATTGTTGCAGTAATTAATAAAGGCACAACTGCAAAACTCATCCCATTCATAAAATCTTTTTTAGATTTAGCTGAGAATAATAATTGATATCTATCAGCATATGCAAAAAAAGATAATAAACCATATAAAAAGAGTCCAACAGTATTTACAATAGACAAAGGTTTAGTCTCAACCATCATAAAATTAAATGAATTAACATTACTAAAAATTCCATAAGAGATTACAATTAATAAACCTAAAATAATAAATGATTGAATAATATCAGTTATAATTACACCTTTAAAACCACTTAAAATTAAATAAATTCCTACAATAATTAAAAGTATAAAAAGGCTTTGAGTGTATGTGAAAAAATTAAAATGTTCAAATAATTTAGCTCCACCAACAAGTGAAATGATAAGCCATAAGAACTGAACTAAGTTTGAATAAATTGATGTAATAATTTTTGCTAAATTTGATTTTGTTTTAAAATAAACTAATTGATTAATTGTATATAACTTATTTTTATGAGCTAAATCATATAATTTAGTTGAACCTAAATATGCAAACAACACATATCCAAGTACAAATCCAATAAGCATCCCAAACATTCCAAATCCAAATTCATAAGCAAAGGCAGTATATGTAATAAACCAACCAGCTCCCATTGAACCTGCATACTTTGAAAATAAAATTGACCAAAAACCACGGTCACGATTAGCAATTAAAAAATCATTTGAGGAAGATTTTTTTGAAATATAAAAGCTAATACACAAAATCACAATAACGTAAATGATTAAATAAATAAATTCTTGTTTCATTAATATTAAATTAATAAAAACATATTTAAAGTGATGTGGGGGGAAATCAACACATTTATAAAAATTAAATAATTGTAAATAATATGAAATTCGAAAAAGACTTAATTGAAGATTTAAAAAAACTAGGACTTAAAGATTTAGAAGCAAAAGTATATCTCACATTATTAAGATTAAAAAATGCAAGTGTATCGCAAATTGCAAAAGAAACGCAAGTACACAGACGTTCAGTATATGATAATTTAAACATATTAATTAGAAAAGGATTAGTTAGCGAATTAATAAAATCAAAAGTTAAATTCTTTGAATGTCTTCCTCCAGAAAATTTAAAAATAATAATTGAAGAACAACAAAATGTATTAGATAAAACATTACCTTCATTAAAATCATTTTATAATCATAATAATGAAGATGTGAAAGTTCAAGTATACTCTGGAGATAATGCATTAAAAATGATTTTCGAAGAAGTATCAACTCAAAAAGGTAAAAAATATTGGCTTGGAGGTGGAACAATGGTACTAAAAAGATATTCAAATTCAGTTGAATTATTAATTAAAAAATTTTTTGAATCAGATATAATTTTACTTCAACCACTAACAAAGAGATTATCAACAATTAGTTTATTAGTACCAAAAGAAAAGTTTAGAGTACTACCAGCACATCTTGAAGGTGACCAAGGAATTTTAATTACACAAAATAATGTAATGATAGGAATTCTAACAGATAATCAAACAACAATTATTAAAATTACAAGTAAAGCATCAGTTAAAGCTTTTAAAAAATATTTTGATTTAATGTGGCAGATGTCAAAAGAAATAACAGATGAGCAAAGAAAAAAAGCATCACAAAATCCAATAAATGAATTAATTTAAAATATTAAAATAAATATTAAAACAAGAAAGTATTAAAAAGTAGTAAACCACACACATAATATGAGATTTAAACAAATTGTAACCATAGGTGATGTAATTGAACTTAACATGATAGAAAGTTCATTAAATGAATTAAATAAATATTCTGAAAATCCAGTTAAAATAATTTCTTCCAACTATGAAATGAAACTGAAATTATAAAAAACATTTCTGATGCTGATTGTATTTTACTTTCTTATAGAACTTCAATTACAAAAAATATATTACTAAAATGCAATAATTTGAAACTAATTTGTATATGTGGGACTAATTCAAATTTAATTGATATTGAGCAATGTTCAAAGCAAAACATTACTATTTTAAATGTTAAAGATTACGGTGATGAAGGTGTTGTAGAATGGATTTTTTTTCAATTAATTAGTTTGATAAGAGGATTTGGAAAGTATAAATGGAAATCATTACCAGCAGAACTTAATAAAAAAACAATTGGAATTATTGGTTTTGGAGCAATTGGAAAATTACTAGCAAAAGGAGCACTCGGATTAAATATGAATATTTTATATTATAGTAAATCAAGAAATCAAGAATGGGAAAAGAAAGGAGTAAAATATGTAGATAAAAAAGAACTTCTTTTAAAAAGTGATATTATAACTTTACAAACTCCTAAAAATTTAAAAATTTTAGATAAGAATGATTTCAATTTAATGAATGAAAAAATATTAATAAATAATACATTAGGTAAAGCATTTCAAAAAGAAGATTTTATTGAATGGATAAAAAAACCAAATAATTTTATGATTACAGACATAGTTTCAGATTTTAAAAATGAATTTGAAGAATTAGAACGTGTAATATATTCAAATTATATTTCTGGAAAAACAAAAGAAGCAGAAATCAGATTAAGTGAAAAAGTATTAAACAATATCAAATCATATTTAAATTAAAATAGTTATAGAATCCCTAAACTAAAAACGATAAAGCAGAAACATACGCGAAGCCAAAATCGTTTAAAATCTAACTTCGTTTTCATATTTTTTCAAGAGTGCTGAAATTCAGACGCTCGATTAATAGCATTGCTATATCGAATTGTGTCTTAATTTTAGTAGTATTGGAACAATATGGAAACTTCGTAAAGCGAGGAGAAAAAAGAATAAACAAAGAGTTAAACTAAAGTATTATTATAAAGATTAAACTGGTAAAAGTATAATGGCACACGAAATAGATTATAAAATTATAGGAAGTGAAATGCAAGCAGTGGAAATTGAACTAGACCCACAAGAATCAGTAGTTGCTGAAAGTGGAGCAATGATGTCAATGAAAGCTGATATTAAAATGGCAACAGTGTTTGGTGATGGAAGTCACGAAGAAGAAAATAAAGGTTTCTTTGGAAAAATGGTTGGTGCAGGTAAAAGATTACTAACTGGTGAAAGTTTATTTATGACAATTTTTACGCATCACGGAGCAGGCAAGTCTCACGTAACATTTGCAGCACCTTATCCAGGTAAAATTATTCCAATTGATTTAAAGGAATTTGGTGGAAAACTAATTTGTCAAAAGGATGCTTTTTTATGTGCAGCAAAAGGTGTTTCTGTAGGAATTGAATTTCAAAGAAAATTAGGAACAGGATTCTTTGGTGGAGAAGGTTTCATTATGCAAAAATTAGAAGGTGATGGAATGGCATTTATACACGCTGGAGGTTCAATCATTGAACATAAATTACAAGCAGGAGAAGTTCTAAAAGTAGACACTGGATGTTTAGTTGCATTAACTCAAAATGTAAACTATGAAATTGAATTTGTAGGTGGAATTAAAAATACAATCTTTGGAGGAGAAGGTTTATTTTTTATGAAAGTTACAGGACCTGGGACAGTTTATCTACAAACACTGCCATTCTCACGGCTAGCAAGTAGAATATTCGAACACGCACCACAAGCAGGAGGACACAGAAAAGGAGAAGGTTCTGTACTTGGAAGTATAGGTGGATTAATTAATGGAGATAATTTTTAGACATCATAAAAACATTGTTTTTATTATGGATTAGAAATTTTTTAAAATTTCTTTACATAATCTAAAAATTGCTCAAAAATATTAACTTTATAAACTAAAATCTATTTCTTTATACTATGACAGAACAAAAACCAACAAAAAAAACTAAATCTCAAATTTTAAAGGAGAAATACGGTTTTGATAGAAATAAGGATAAAAATACTGATTTTTCTGAAAAGAAGCAAAAGTTAGATGTAGAAACACAAAATAAGAAAAAAGATTATGCTTTAAATTCTGATAATTCTAAAAAGAAATTAAATCAATACTAATTAATTTCTAATCTTCATCATAAAAAAATGACTTATTCATATATTCAACATACAAATTTTAATTTGTATTTTTAATGCGCCAATAATTCTTAATCATCATAAAAAAAAGAATTATTCATGTCATCTTCTAATTCTTTCATATTTTTATAAAATTCAATTTTATCATCAGTTAATAAATCAGAAATTGATTTTTCTTTCTTCTTATTAAGAAAATCCATATAAATTTAAAAAAATTAATTTACTTAAACATTATTGACTAAAAAATAGAATAATATTAGAGTTTAATAATTCAACTTATTTTAAAGAACCGTAACGTTCAACCATTTTAGAATAAACAAACTCAGTCGCTACACAATCATCTTTATTATAATCTAAAATTATTTGTTTGAAATGTTCTTTCCCTGAAAGCCAATAATCAAGCCACGCAATACTCTCACCACCATTCGCCTCATCAAGTTGAAACTTTTCCCCATTCTCATCCTCATACCAATTCTGTGTACACTCCCAAACAAACCCATAAAACGGTGCAACAGTTTTAATAGAATAATTATAACGTGGAAGAATTAATTTATTATCTATCCATTCCTTAAGTATATCTAAAGAATTATTCATAAGCATATCTAAATCTTTTGAACTCGTAGAATACCTCTCAGACAAATTATTCCAAGCGACACGTTCATAATCCGCATAATAAATAATCTTAAAACTCCCTTTCTTCTTAACACCTTTAACATAATCTAAAAATTCATTCCAAACGTCCCCTTCCTTCTCTTTATCAGAACCAATAAACGACACATACCTTTTATCCCCAGTATTCTGATTAACTTCCCAAACTCCATGTAAATATTCAAACTCGTGTCCCATCTCACCTTCTATATCATAAAATAATAAATAATCCTCATCAAATGCTTTCAGCGAATCACCAATATAAAAATCCTTATCCTCAATCAAAGACTGTGCCTGCTTTCGAAGTTTAAAAGTTTTAAAAGAATCTTTCCCAGTTAAAACATATTTAATCTTAGTCTTATCATCAACCTTTTCATAAAAATCAGAAATTGTTTTAATCCCGAGCTCATTCAAATCAGCAAGCCCACGTTTTTGAACTCCACGTATCAAACTACAATGCGCATCTTTTTTCATCTTATCAAAACAAAATGTTTTCCATTCACAATTCTCGCAAGCACTACACTTAAAAGGTTCAATTTCATCATCTTCATCAAGCATTTGAATTTCTTCAAATAAAGTTAAATAATTTTCTTCAAGAGGTTTACGATTCTTAAAAGAATTTAAAACTTTTTCTTCAAACTTAATTTCACTAAATCCAACACGATCTTTAACCCACAAATAAAGTCCAACATCACAATCATCCGAACATTGTTGAATCTCATCAAGTAATTCGTAATAATGAAATAACTGTAATCCATAACTTTTTTGTAAAGCAATAGATTTTTTCAGAAACTTATCCAAATCAGTTTCAATAATATCTGAATAAAGTATTGCAGATTTAATATCAATAATTTCATAATAATAATTCCCAAAAATACTAGAGCAAGATTCTTCGAAATCGACAGAGTCATCAGAAACATCACAATCAACACGTCGCAATAAATCAACATGTCCAACACGGTTTTCATCCTCAAGAACTGCTTGATAAATATATTTAACTCCTTTTTTCATAAAAGAAATAGTTTCTTTAAAATTAGAAGGAGTATAAACCTCATCAGTTTCTTTTAAAATATCAATACACTCTTTTTCAAAAATATTTCCTTGCTCAGCTAAATACTTCATAAAGCCAGAAACTGGAGCTAACTCAAAATCTTTTTCAAAAAATTTTAACCAAATTTTACGAGAACAAGAATCATAATTTGAAATGTCAGATGCAGTTATTTTTTTAATCATATTTTATAAAGTTTTTTTAACTTTATAAAATATACCTTCACCCATTGGGTGATTCGCATATTATTTTAAATACGTTGTATTTAAAATCACCACCTCCAAAGTTTTTTAAATTTTATAAACATAACTTTCACTAATCAAAGCACCTCAATAACTGAACCTAAAAAGATAAACACAATACATAAGAAAAGTAAAACTAAACAATCTTTCGCAAAAACTTTATTTAAAACTCTTTTTTGATTTGTCCTAGACAATTCCCCATAACCAAAAAAATAAATTGACATCCTATAAGAAATTACAGCACCTAAAATCCCTGCAAGAACGTAACCTCCAATCTCAAACAAAGCATGAATAATAAGATTTAAACTAGTTACAAATGCTCCAGTATGAGAATTTAAAGAAAACAAATAATAAGCTAAAATACTTGCATTCCAAATTATTACAAAAATTAAAGCGGAAAAAAATAAAGTTGAAATAATAAATGTATTAAATGCAACAAATAAATTATTAAATAAAATTTGTGAAAACAAATCAGTATTAAAACTTGTAATATTTCCTTCAAGAGATGTAACAAAACTTTTCTCATAACTAAAATCTGTTGTAAAACCTAAAGTATTTGAAATATACATTCCAAACACAACACCCACAAACAAAGCTAAAAAAACACCAAGTTCAGATTTATATCTTTTAGTAAAAGATTTATCTAAAAAACTCTCTGAAATCACCTTCGACACATCACGAGAATACTTAGTAACTGGATAACTTAAAGCAAGAGAAATAAATGCAACTAAAAAAATAGAAATTCCACCTAGATAAGAATTAACAAAAGAAATACCTAAAGTAATAAAAACTGCAACAACTAATACTTTTAAAAAATTATGATTTCGTTCAGCTTCTGTAAGTATAACTTCTAACATAAAAAAACATATACTTTAAATTATATAAAATATTGTTACTTTATATTTAAATTATAAACTAAATCTTTAAATAAAATAAAATTATAAAAATCATATGGAAATGATTAATTTAGATAAACTAGTAAGAAATAATATACTAAAAATTATTGAAATTGATGTAAGAACAACAATAAGTCACATAGCAGATGATAAAGAATATCAAAAATGTTTACAATTAAAATTAAAATAAGAAATATCTGAATTTGAAGAAGAATATTCAATTAACGAATTAGCAGACATAATAGAGGTTATTGATAGTTTTAAAACATTAGATAAATATTCCAATGTAGAAAAAGTTCGAGAAGATAAAAATAAAGTTGAAGGAAATTTTTCAAAAAGAATAATTCTTGAAACAAAATCAGTTAAATAGATAAGTTAAGTAAACATTTAAATAATAATAATAATAATAATAATAATAATAATAATAATAATATAGATTAAAATAAATAAATAAGGA
>JABSQY010000006.1 GCA_013215525.1 Nanoarchaeales archaeon
ATAGTTATGTCATCATATATTGTAATTGGGCACAATTCAATAATAAGACTATTTATTTGAAAAAAATAACAAATTACTACAATAAACTATTTAAATAACAATTTACCAGTAATAAGTAGGATAAAATGATTAAAAAAACAATTGTAAACTCTTTAAAAGAAAAAGCACTAGAAATGGGGACACAATACTTTAAAGAAAAATTTGAAAATTCAAAGGATGAATTTTTAAAATATATAGAACAAACAGTTGAAAAGAAAATCAAAAAAGAACTTAAAAAAATAATTTATTCTACAATAGCAATAATCTTAGTAATAACAGGAGTAATCTTTATAGTATTTGGAATTTTAGCAGCACTAGTACACATAACTAATTTACCTGATTACTTTACTCCACTATTTTTTGGAATGATATTGATGAGTGGTGCAATGATTACGTATTTAAATAAATAAAATGAGTTTAGAAAAAATATTTGAATTTGATTATGAACACGAGTTTAAAAATTTAGATGAATTTATGGAATACCTAAATACAAAACAATTCCCAACTCATTTCCAAAAAAGTTTAATACATATTAATACGCCAATCCAAGTAAGATATATTAATGACAAACAATCCTTTCCACTTTGTGATGAAAATATAATGGTGATTGAAAAAGAATTTATTAATGGTGTAACATTACATCATTTAAATACAAGAAATGAATTTTATTCTGGAATTAAACACAAAGGAGAATCTAAAAAGAGAGAAATTGAAATGTTTGCAGATTCACAAATTCAATTCCAATATAATTTATCTGAAAATAAATCAATAATAATTCAAGAACCAAAAATCATAATTACTTCTGAAAGAAAAGTTGGGTTTACAACTATTTATGATAGAACTACATTTTCACAAAATAAACAAAAATTAAATTAAATTAATAATTTAAAAGTTCCAAGAGAACTTTTTAACCTTACTCTAATGTAATTTCAAATTCTCTAGGGGATGCTTTCTCTGAATCATCTTCAGAAATTACAACATCACAACCAAACTCAGATTTGAAAAATTCTAAGTTTTCCATAAGAAGTTTTTTCTCATCCTCCTTAGATAAATAAAAAGAAATTCCAGCACCTAAACATTTAGGTACAAATTTCTTTGCAAACTTTACATACTGTGGAAGTTTCTTTGCAATTTTTCCAAAAATTACTTTTGGATTTTTACCATCTGTTTCAAGAGTACTTTTAATTAAATCAAATAATTCAAACTTATCAGATTTTGCTTGAGTTATAATTACAATTTTAACATTCTCAGTTCTTTCTATATTTGCTGAAACTTTTTTAATTAAATCAAAAACAATTTCTTCTTTATCTAAAATTTCTTGTGAAATAAAATCTTTCCCACAGGTTTCATAAGCTTTTAATGAAATAAAACTCTTTGATTTATCAAAGTGTTCCGAACTATCTTCGATAGTGACTGAATCATTTTTGTTAGATTTAATTTTACAATATAATTCTTCACAAATGTGCGGCACAATTGGAGTCATTAAAATTAAATAATCTTCAGCAATAAAACGTAACACATTAATTGTAGCTTTTTCTCCAGCTCTTCTAGAATGATAATTAATATTATTTAAAACTTCATATAATACTTCAACATACGCTTCACGAATTTTAAAGTTTTCAAAATGTTCAAAGTATAATTCTACTGATTTATAAAATTTAGAAATTAACCATTTATCAATATCAGAATAAGAATTAAAATCCTTTTTCTCGCATTCAAGACTTTGAGAAATTAAATCAGTCCATCTATCAAATTTCTTTGAAAGATTTACAATTTCTTCTTCTTTAAAATCCATCTCCACATCACAGTTAGAATTTACACCAATATATAATCTATACAAATCAGAACCATACTGTTTTTTCATTCTAAATAATGGAGTTCCATTACCTTTTGATTTTGAAATTTTTTGTCCATCACGCATCATTAAGTTTCCAGCAACAAAAGTTTTTGGCCACATTGATTTTGGAAAAATTAAACTATAATGATAAATTAAAAAATTTAAATGATTACTCATATGAGACATCCCAACATATCTGAAATCTACATTATTCCAATACACAACTTGTTCTCTTGCTTTAGTTAAAAATTCTTGGTCTATATCAAGTTTGGACGCAACACCTGTTCCAAAATATAAATAATCAAAAACTTCAAAAGATAACTTCTCTGTATCAATCTTATACTCATTAATTAATCCTGAAACTAAATATAACATTTGATAAATAGTTGAATCTGATAACGGTTCAACAATCCAATCTCTATCGTATGGAATTTGAGTTCCAAGTCCCCTCTTTCTAGCGCAAGGTCTCATGTTTGCCCACTCAATATATCCAGCTTGACTAGCTTTCAAATTAGCAGGAAAATAATTAGATTGTTCTAATAATTCAAGCGCTTTATCTTTAACAGCTCTATCTGAATATTTTAAAAACCACTGTCCTTGTAAATTTGCAACAATTACATTATCATCTCCACGTGTAGTTGCACGTCTTGAAGTTTCGTAAAAGTTAACTGCTAAATTTTTATCAAAAAGTACATCACGTACTTTATCACCAGCAATATTTTTCTTTAAAACAAGACCATCAAATTCTCCAGAGTTAATCATTTTAGAACCAAAGTGAGCTTCTTTATACAACTCTTGTTTAACTCTTTCTAAATTCTCTGAATTGTTTTCTGTATTATAAATTTTATTTTTCATTAAAATGTCATACGCCGGAATATCAAATTGATAACTAATTTTTTGTTTTTTCTTATCAAACGTTTCAGTAATTGGAGTTAAATTCAAAGGTTCTGAATCTGTAAATTCTGATAAAGATTTTCCTGGAAATTTAATTTCAAATAAATTTAAATAATCATGTGGTGAATCTGCTGGTGAAGAATATACTAAACCAGTTCCATGTTTTGAATCACAAAACTCAGCATTATAACAAGGAATTTTTTTATCAACCATTGGCGCAATTACAAACTTATCTAAAAAATATGTCCCATCTAAATCAGATACATGTGACACATCATCAAATTGATATTTAACTTTATTGATTGCATCTTTTGCAACATACCAAAACTCAGTACCAACTTTTAATTTTGCAATTTCCATTGAAGATTTAATCCATAAATTTTGAGCGCAAAATAAAGCGTCAGGTCGAAGTGTTGCGCAAAGTACAAAAGTATTTTCTTCACCACAAACTGCAAACTTAATCCCAACCATATTTGAAACTGAAACTTTATCAATATCACCATCTTTAATATCATCTTCTCCAACAGCATTTTCATCTTGCGCTGAATATAAAATTGGATATTTACCTTGAACAAGTAAACCTGCTTCTTTTAATTTTGAAAACTGCCATTCAATAAATTTATTATACATAGGTTCCCCAGTAGTAAATTGTCTAGACCAATCAATTCCAATCCCAATCGAATCTAAACTTCCTTCAATCGTTCCAGAAAAAAATTTAGCAATATTTGCAGGATCTTTAAAAGTTTCAATTAAATCATTAGACTCTTTTTCACTTGTTACATAATCAGAAATCGCGTTACGTACTTGCGTTAAAGTTTTTTTATCCTTTCTTTTAATTCCATCTGAAACTGCTAAAACAGGAGTTCCAGAAATATGAAATCCTAAAGGTTGTAAAACATTTTTCCCTAACACTCTTTGATATCTTAAATAAATATCTGCAATTGAATATGTTCTTCCATGTCCAATATGCATAACTGAATTTGCATAAGGATATGCAACATTTCCAAAGTACTTTGGTTTATCATTAATTTTAGGTTCAAAAACCTTATTTTCTTTCCATTGAGCTTGCCATTTAGTTTCAATTTCAGAGTGATTTATAGTAATTTCATCATTATTTGTATTCATAAAAATTATTAAGATTTGATAATATATAAATGTTTCAGTTAAATTTAGTAAACTATTAGAAATTTAACAAAATTTTTATAAATAAATGCTGTATAAGTGTTTCATTTATATACAAAATTAAATATCTTTACTCCCAACATAAACTTCGATTGGATCAAAATTTTCAAAATAAGTTGAATTCGTTGTAATTGAATCTATTTCAGGTAAATCTTTTCTATGTTTAAGTTTTTTATCAACATCCTTTAATAAAGTATTCAATAAGGTTAAAGGTTTATTATATTTACCTATATTATTTTTATCAGTTGAATAAAGCTGTAATCTTTCATCTAAGTAGTATTTGGATTGTACTTTTAATTCTTCATTAGTTAATTCTCTCATAAATTCTGAGTTTGAATTTACTTTAGAATCAATTATAGGTGAATAATCTGCCCTAATATGAAAATTTTTACCAGTTTCAGTTTCATAAGTGATAGTAATAGGTTGTCCACCATATAAAACATTATATTGTGTAAAAAAAGTTTTATCTTCAACCCAAGTTTTAGAATTTGGTATATCAGTAACTATTCTTCTTTTATCAAATTTTTTAAAAATAAAATTATTCAAAAAATCTAGAGTTTTAATTACCATTTCAAGATTCGCACAATCAAAATTCTCCATATCAATTTTTTGTTTCATAAATATTATTACCATTATTCAGTTTATAAATGTTACTCCTGTCAGTGAATCTAATTTAATATACAAAATAATAGGCATAAACACTTCAAAATTATAGTAATTCTTTAAATACCATAAATACCATACTTAATTAGATAATACAAAATGTACGATATAATTTTAGGACGTTCCAAAAGTGACCAGAAAAAATACAAAAAACGTGGAACAGTTTTTATTGGAAAACAATATATTCAAATGGGAAGTGAATCTTCCTTATCAAATCCAATTTATATGGATGTAGCGCGAGCACACGCAATGTTAATAGTAGGAAAAAGAGGAGGAGGAAAATCCTATACAATGGGTTCAATTGCTGAAGGACTTGCAGAAATGGATCCTGAAATTGCAAAAAATTTATCATTTGTACTAATGGATACAATGGGTGTTTATTGGTCAATGAAGTACGCAAACGAAAAAGATAATGATTTATTAAAAGCGTGGGGACTTGAAGGAAAAGGTTTAGATGTTATAATTTATGTACCTGGTGGTTTTTTTGAAAAGTACAAAAATGATGGAATTCCAGTAGATTATCCATTATACATTCAACCAAGAGAATTATCTGTTGAAGATTGGTTACAAGTATTTAAATTAGATTCAAATAATTTTAGTGCAGTTATAATCTCAAAAATAGTTGGAGATTTATTAAAAACTAATGATAACTTTGACATTGATGATATAATTGATAAAATAAATGGTTACGATAGAATTGATGATAAAGATAAATTAACTGCATCAATGAGATTTGAAAATACAAAAAATTGGGGAATTTTTTCTAAAAACGCAACAAAAATAAAAGACTTATTACACGGTGGAAAAGTAACTGTAATTGATTATTCCCCATATGTAGCATTACCTGGAGGTTGGGAAGTTAAAGCATTAGTATTAGGATTAATTTCAAAAAAAATATTTGTTGAAAGAATGCTTGTACGTAAAAATGAAGAAAAACAACAAATCGCAGCAAAGACTCAAGTAGTAACTGAACTAGAGGAGATTGATGATATTCCAATGCCATGGATTATTGTGGATGAAGCGCACGAATTCCTGCCACGTGGAGCAGACGATGCAGTACCATCAAGTAAAGCGTTAATCACAATCCTAAGAGAAGGACGTCAACCAGGAGTTAGTTTAATACTTGCAACACAGCAACCAGGAAAAATCCACACAGACGCAATTACGCAATCTGACATAGTATTAGCACACAGAATCACAGCAAGTTTTGACTTAGAAGCATTAGATAAAATATTTTTATCATATGATAGTAAAGGAAGCAAAGCATTATTTAATTCAATGCCAAGAACAAAAGGATGTGCAATCATTATGGATGATAAAAATGAAAGACTACACACAATGCAAGTAAAGCCAAGAATAAGCTGGCACGGTGGAGAAGACCCAAACGCAATCCGTGAGATTGAGGATGAATTTGATTTTTAAAATTATATTTAAATTTAAATTAATTAACAAATATCATATATTTATCTAAATTAACTTCTAAACCTAATATTCTTTTATTAGATTGAGTGACTTTACCGTTAATAAGAGATGTGTTATCTAAAGTATTTGACGTGAAATATCTAATTTCTACCCTGTCAACACAATTAGTTCTAATAACTCCAATATACTCTGAAGATATATTCCCAGTTAAAGTTATTTCTTTAACTCCCAAATTAGCTAATGAATCTGCAACTCGTACTCCTATTTCCTTTTGACTAGATTTAGACGATACAAGGACAGGATATAGACCATCTTCTAAATTGATTAAACTTAAATTTTTTTCCATTCTTTAATACATACTAACTTCTACCTTTATAAATATATCTATCTTACCTATTATTATGAAAAAGAACTCACTTAAAGCTAAATTATCTGGTAAAATCCCAGAAGAAGTGATTAATACAGTAAATAGAAGTTTTGAAATTGTAGGAGACATCGCAATTATTGAAATTTCAGAAGAATTAGAACAATATCAAAAGCAAATTGGAGAAGCATTACTTGAAGTAAATGTATCTTTAAAAACAATTTTAAAAAAATCAGGTATTCATCACGGAGAATTCAGAACGCAAGACTTAGTCTATGTTGCAGGAATTGAAAAATATGAAACTGAGTACTTAGAAAATGGAGTACGTTTTAAATTAAATCCGGGTAAAGTATACTTTTCAGCAAGACTGTCCACAGAACGATCAGAACTTATGGAAAAATTGGATGAAAAACAAAGAGTACTTGTAATGTTTAGTGGAGCTGGACCATATTCTCTAACTGCATTAAAAATGAAACCAAACCTTCCTTTACTTACAGCAATTGAAATTAACCCAGACGGACACAAATATGCTTTAGAAAGTTTAGCATTAAACAAAAATATGTTTAAAAAAACTCCAGAATATAAATCATTTGTAAAGTTTGTAAAAACCCACAAATTACCAGTAATGGAAAAAGAAACATTACCAATGTTTAACAAAACAAAAGTAAATTTTATTAACGCGAACGTTAGAATTGAAACAAGAGAATTCACATCAAAATTTTCAAACAAAAAAATTGATTTTTATGATAACAATATTTTTGATTACGAATTTTCAAACATATATCACATATTAGACCAATTAAAAGATACAAAGATTAATATTGATGTAGAAAAAATCCACAAATTAGATGAATTCATTAACTTCTATATTTTATTTTTTGATAAATTTCAATGGGTTGCAAAAATTAAAGATAAAGATTATTTATTTGAAACAGCAATTGATAAAACAGTATTTTTAGATTACTTAAGAAACCAAAGTACACGTAAACTCGAAGAATTACATAAATATGATGAAATATATATGCCATTACCAAAAGATGCTGAATTGTTCTTAGATTGCGCATTCAGAAGCGCAGCACCAAACGCAATTGTACACATGTATGATTTTGTACACGAAAATGATTTTCCAATGAAATCTGAAAATGCAGTAAAAAAAGCAGCAGATAAAAACGGAGTAAAAATAGAAATTATTGAAACAAGAAAAGTAGGACAATACTCGCCTAGAAAATATAGAGTATGTTGTGACTTCAAAATTCTTTGAATTTTTAATCACAGCGTCTAAGAATTTAGAATAAATTGTTAAGAATGTTGCGACTTTAAAATTTTATAAATTTTTAATTAAATAGATTAAAATAAAATAATTTTAACTTAAACTATTATAAATTATTTCTAAATCTACATCATAATTATTTTCAACATAATTTTCACCATTATACTTTTCTGCAATTTTTGGAAAATCTTTTTCTTTTAAATTAGTAATAAAATAATTTTTTTCTAAAAAAGTAAAAAAAGTATCAATCATATAATCTTGATCCTCAACAAGACTTAAATCAACTAATTCATAAATATGCGCATTATTACCATATTCTAAAATATTATAACCCATCATCTGAGCAAAACCAAAACTAGAACTTTTAAAAGCTAACTCCTTATCAATATATTGAGCATAAAGATATGCTGACACATTAGTCTCACTAGGAACTCTACTAAAACTACTACCTTTTTCAATAGTACAAGGAACTTTTTTCGAAGATTTTTTATTAAACAAATGACATTCAAACCTAACACTATCATAAGTTTTATATCCTTCTTCTTTAATTAAAATTGCATAAACTAAATTTACATCATAACTATGATTGTCAGCATGCTTTTCAAACTTTGAATTATAAGAATTAAAAAAGTTATTTGATTTAAAAACAGCTGTTTTAGTCTCAGCGTCTTCCTCAGTTAAAGGATTAGCACTCACATAATCAGGATGTTTTTTAATTACTTCTTTAATTTTAGTATACAAAGCTCCACATTCCAATTTTTTATAATCATCTTTAGATAACTCAAAACCATCCATCTTTGAACATTTTTTATAATACTTTTCTACTACAACCCAATCAAATTTCTGAGTATCAGTACATACTGGTTCAACAGAATCATAACATATTACAACTTTACATACTCTACCCTCGGAAATCTCGCATTTCTCTTTAAGTGAAATTAAACTAAGTTTTGATTTACCCTCAGAACCAAACAAATCCAAAAACAAATCTATATTAGTAGATAATACTGCTAATATAGTAAATGAAAGAATAAGAATACTTACAAGCTTTGTCATAGGTAATTCTGTACCTTTTTTATTAGAATTAGAATAAATAGATTTTGAATTTGATTTCATTTGAAATTTAACCCTTAATAACTGGAAAACTTTGATAATATTTACGAGTTTTACCATTCACTTTAACTTCAAGTTCTAAATCAGGTAATCTAATATCACCTAAAATTCCCTTTTGATTAACTAAACTAAACCCTAATAATCTTGTATCACCTTTTTCAAATCTCTTAAAATCCCAAACTAATTTATATTGAGATTCTCCCTTTAAAACATGTTTAGGTTCAGTTAAAGAAAAAGAATCATCTTTAACTTGCAAGTATGAAGGCATTCTAAAAATAATTTTTAATTTATCTAATTCAGATTCCTTAATATTTTCAAAACCAATTCTAACTTTAAATCCTTTAACTCCCTCATGTTTAACTCTTTGAACTTCAAATAATTGATTCTTAACAACTAAAGGATTTGAATTCTTTCTAATATATACATAAGTAAAAATTACAAAAATTACAAAAACTACAATCACAAGAGCTAAATAATTAAATGAATAAATAATAACTTTACTCTCTCCTCTTTCTAAAGGAACATCAAATTTAATCCCTTCACTTGACTCAACAAAACTTTCTGCATCAGTTCCAAATAATAAACTTTTAAAAAATCCAAAACTTAATTCTTCGTCAAACACATCACCCTCATTACCTAAATTAGTAATAGTTAATTCGACACGATCTCTAAATAAACCTTGTCCAGAAGAAGTTACAACTTCAATATTTTCATAAGAAGAAATAACTAAATTAGAATTTGAATACCATTCTTGAGCAGAACCTCCACCATCTTTTAAAACTCTAGTTGTAACCTTTGTATCATAATTTCCAGGTTTAAGAGTAGATGGAACATTTAACTGATAAATCTTATAAGGCGCATCAGTTGAAAACACATCTTCAATTAAATCAAATTCATAATCTCCAAGTACAACTGAAATCTCAACATCAGTATTTTTAGTAACAGCTTCAGAATTTACAGTAAATTTAAGTGGACTTACAGGTGATACAGCTGTATGTTGAACTTTAGAAATAAATTTCAAATTATCTTTTGTAGGTTTAATATTTACTGAATAAGTTAAATATACTTCATCTTCTCCAATAATTTTAACTGGAAACTCAAAAAAACCGAAATATTCTTCATTATTTTGTGAAATTTTAATTAAATTTGGTGAAACAACATTTTCAGTATAATCAAAAGCAGAATTTGAATTTAAATTCATCTCAAAAGTTATTTTCTCATTTGGAGATAATTTTACTTTTTCTTCATTTAAACTAATATCCCAACCACTTTGGTCTTCTACTTCAAAACTAATCTCTTGTTCATAATCTAAATTATTTTTAACAACAATTAAAAATTGACTTTCAATATCATTATTAAAAACATCAGCACGTAAAGTATCGATTGTAACTTCAAAAGCTCCATTTTCATTATAAACATTACTTGCAAAAATTGAAGTAATTGAAAATAAAAAAATAGAAAAAAATGTTAAAAATTTAGAAAACATCATCTTTATTAACATCCTCTTTAGATTTAGATTTTGCTTTAATTTTTTTAATTTCATCTTCAAGATCTAATTTTTGAATAATTTCTTTATATCTATTACGAATTGTAACCTCAGTCACACCAGACACATCAGAAATATCTCTTTGTGTTCTTCTCTCTCCTTCTAATAAACCAGCAATATATAATGCTGCAGCAGCAATTCCAATAGGCCCACGTCCAGAAGTTAACTCTAATGATAAAGCTTGTGATAAAATCTCAACAGCTCTTGATTGTGTCTCAGGCCCATACTTTAAAACACTTGCAAATCTTGAAATATAATCAACAGGATTTGATGGTAAAATCTTAATTCTTAATTCTCTTGTAATATATCTATAAGAACGACCAATCTCTTTTTTATCAATTCCTGACGCTTCAGCAATCTCATCTAAAGTTCTTGGAATATTTTGACGTCTACAAGCAGCATACACAACACCTGCAACAACACTCTCAATACTTCTTCCACGAACTAAATTCTTTTGAACAGCTTCAGTATAAATCTTTCCAGCCTCTTCTTCAATTGAAGTTGGTAAATTTAAAAATGAAGATAAACGACGAAGTTCACCTAGTGCAATTTTTAGATTTTTCTCCATAACTGTAGATAATCTTTTTTGCCATCTCTTTAATCTTTGAAGTTTATATCTTTGTTTCTTATCTAAAGAAAAAGCATCTGACTCAGAACCAATTGAAGTTCCCATACCCATATCATATTTAGTATATGAAGTTGGAGCACCTGAACGTCTCATCTCTGAATCATCTCCTTCCTCAAAGTCTCTCCATTCTTTCCCTAAAGAAATATTTTTTGCATCAATTAACAAACCACAACTTCTACAAATCATCTCTCCACGATCTTTATCGTTGTAAAGATTTGTACCACCACATTCTGGACACTTTTTTAAATTTTCTGAACCTACCATTGTCTTTAAATAAACTCTAAAACTACAAAATATAGCAAATAAAGTTTTTAATTATAGTAAATTTACAAATTCAGAGAATAAAAAGATTTATTACCCTTCTGTAGTACTAAATACTCTAAAAGTAAACTTCAAAACAAATTAAATTCAATTAATTAACAATATAAAAATAGTTAATAGAGATTATTCTCTACCAATTAATAAGTCTCCACCATTAATTGTCTTACGACCACTATGTGATGAAATTTTTGATGCCTTTAAAGATAATTCATATAAGTAATGTTCTAAAATTTTCTTTAATTCTTCTTTAGCATCTTCTGAAACACGTTCAGCTCCTTTTNCTTTCATTAATCTTTCTAGCGCTAATAAAGGTAATTTAGCCATTTATAAATCCCCCTTAACTTGATTAAATGCTAATGTAACATCCTTGGACTTTACAGTTTTTCGCCCAGAATGTTCTGCCAATAAAACAGCTTTTTTAATAATTTTTTCAGTAACATCTTCCAAAATCGTCGCAGCTGTTTGTTTAGCATCCTTAGAAACTCTCTTACCCGTTGCTTCTTGAATCAAAGCTCCTAACGGTGCAAATGGTAAAATATTTTCTCGTTTGACCATAAATATAAATAAACGCAATAATCTTTAAAAACATTTGTTACTTTTTCTTTAAAATATTATATGAGTTCAAAATTCAACCTAAGTTGAAAAATTAAGTATAAGTTGAAATTAAATACAATTAAAACTAAAAATAAATTTTAAATATATTTGAATAAAATTAAATAAATATATAAATAGAAATTAACTTTTAATATTATTGAAGAGAAATTTTCGATAAAATATTTATTGGGAACGTAGTATAACCTGGCTAGAATAGGCGGCTCCAACCCGCCGGATGGGGGTTCAAATCCTTCCGTTCTCACTTTTTAAAGAAAAGTGACACTATTTCACATTGTGAAATCTGTGTCTAAATTCGATTACATTGTAATTGCATTTACTTTTTTTAATTCTAAATAAAATAAAACAAATTAATATAAATAATTTTATTATAACTATTCTATGTACAAAAACAAAATCTACGACAACCACACATTCGAGGACATAGACCTAACTGAACAAAGTCTAGACTTCTCAAGCTTTACAGACTGCACCTTCAAAAACTGTAATCTAACTCTAACTACAATTAAAGATACAAAATTTCTCAACGTGAAATTCATTGGATGTAAAATAATTGGATTAAACTTTGAAAACTGTAATAAACTATTTTTAGAAATTAATTTTGAAAATTGTAAAATTCAATCATGTTTCTTATCAAACATAAAAATTCCAAGAACACTCTTTTTAAATTGTGAAATTATAGACTCAAGTTTTTTAAGTTCGGACTTATCAAAATCAAACTTTGAAAACTCAAACTTAAAAGGTACGCTATTTGGTCAAACTAATTTATCTGAATGTAATTTTGAAAATGCAATAAATTATCAAATAAACCCAAATGATAATAAAATAACAAATGCAAAATTCTCAGTTCCAGAAGTAATAAGTTTATTAGCAACGTATAAAATAATTATAAAATAAGAAATTAAAAATAAGAAAAAATTATTTTTTAGCCTTTGAAGACTTTTTAACATTTTTTTTAATATTTGATTTCTTAGAAGCTCTAGTAATCATCTTCTTAAATCTAAAAGATAACATATAAATCATTAAAGCTAAAAGTAAAGCTCCTTTAATTCCAAAAGCCCCAATAAAAAAGGACAAGGCAAACAATAACCCAAACACAACTAAAATCAAAACCCATAAATGAGCTTTCTTGTGATTGAAATAAACTTCTTCTAACTCAACAGCTAAAATAAAAGCAAACACAATTTGAAAAGCGTAAAATAACACCATTCCTACAATTCCAAAAGGAAAAGAGTACACATTCAAAGCTAAGGACAATAGTAAAACAAGTAAAATAACTAACCCATCTAACAATTTAATATCCATATCTAAATCAACATATTTCTTAATCATAATAAATTATAGAATTAATTATATATAAAACTTTGTTAAATCTTTGATTTAACAACGGCTTAATAATTTCTAATTAATTGACTTTGTTAAATCTTTGATTTAACAACGGCTTAATAATTTCTAATTAATTGACTTTGTTAAATCTTTGATTTAACAACGGCTTAATAATTTCTAATTAATTGACTTTGTTAAATCTTTAAATTAACGACAGCTCAGTAATTTCTGATTAGTTAACTTTGTTAAAATTATACTTTTACAAATAAATAAAAAGTAGATTATAAATTAATCTTCATCGGAGATTTTATCTCCTTCAAAAACTGCATCTTCTGAATCCCCAGAAACCTCAACAACTTTTTTACGAAAATTAGGATTTTTCATATTTCTTTCATAATCGACTTTTTTCTTAGCAGCTAAAATTTCACGAATATAAATTCTCCCAACATCTTCTTCCTTAATCTCTAATAAATCAATATACTTTTGAACTTTTTCATAAGAATCAGATTCAATCTCGAGCATAGGATCAAGACCTACATACTCATCAATATCAAACACAATGTCATCTAACCTATATTCCGTTCTGTACTTTCTTAAATCAAAAATTTTAATAAAACCTAAATCATTTAAAATTCGATGCATAGTTTTAAAATTTGAAATCTTAACACCAATTTCATCACGTCCAACAATACTTTGAATAGACTTCTTTTTACCTTTTAAATTTAAATAAATATACTTACCCTTTTGACGAATTCTTAAAGCCTTTCCTTGGCGCGATAAGTCCCTTTCTGGCGTATCAAATCTATAATCAATAACTTTACCAGTAAAAACTTTTTTAGCACCTAATGCTTCAATTTTCTCAATAATCTTTTCTTTGTCAATATATCTAATTTTAACTTCGATTTCTTTCATTTTTATATAATCTCCAAACTTCTCAAACAAATGTTGAAAGTTTTCTCTAATAATTTTAATCTAATTTAATTTACTCTAATCACGTAATCTTGTAAGAATAGTTTTTACTCCATCTTTAAACAAAACACAATCCTCAAACTGCGCAACAATTTTACCATCCACAGTTCCTAACTCATCATACTCATATAATACACCATACTTTTTCAAAACAGAAACTGCATACTCAACACGCCTTTTTGAAAACCCTTTAAACCAAGGATGTCCATTTAAATTATCTTTAAGACATTCGTCCCATAACCATCTTTTAGAAAAAGGTTGTTTAGGAAAATTTTGACGAATATGTCTAAGAACTTTCATAGCAATCGCATCACGCACAGGTTTATCTCCTTTTAGATGTAGAATATTTGATAATCTACAAGCTTTAATCAAAGGTTGTCCATATGTAATAAAAGGTTCAATTGCAAGTTGCATTTCCCCTTCAACAAAAGCTGTATCTCCATTATCAACACTAGGAACACTCAACCCACAATGTAGGTCGTATCTACCAATTTGATGTCCCGATAAATTATGAATTGAATTAAATCCTCTTTTAACTGCAAGGTCATCAACTAATCCACCAATCTCACCCATTGTAACATCATAATTCATTTTATCCATCGCAACTTCAAGACAATCTCTAGCTGTCTGAATTAAATCAGTGTGATCAGATGTTGTAATCTCAACTGTAAAAGCATTATCAGTCATATATCCATCTTTTGATGCTCCAAAATCAACCTTTATAACATCTCCAGACTTTAACTTATAACCTTCATCAAACACAGTATAATGAGCTGCCATGTCATTTACTGACACCATAGCTGGGAAAGAAGGTAGGTAACCATTCTCAAAAATTCTACTCTCTATAAAATCAATAATCTCAAAAATATCTAAACCTTCTTTAATAATTAATGAAACATCTTTTCTTAGTGTCCGTGTAAAACTTCCAAGTTCTTTCAAAATATCTAAATTTAACTCACTCATTAATAAAATTAAACTTTACAATTATATAAATCTTTGCGAGTCTTAGCCCGTAAAGGCTTAAGAATTATTCAGTAGTCTCAGCAGATTTGATGTCAAATCTATTTCCTAAATAGATTTTATTAACTTTACCGACTCTAATTCTTTTTAGAATTTTTTTATTATCTAACTTTGAAATGATTTTACTTAAATTTGATTTTGTAAGTTTTGGTAAAAAGTTTAAAATATCATATTGAGAAATCCCCTCATTATCTCTAATACATGACACAACTAATTTTTCATTATCTGTTAGAAATCTATCCATAACTTCTTTATACTCTTCTTCATTAATTTTAGAATGAACATCATTAATACTATTGTTGCCGTTATGCTTGTGACGATTGTTATTATGATTATTATTTAAATCTTCATGAGTTAAACTATCAATACTCTCTATTGTAGTTTTATCAGAATCATCATTATTGTTTTCTTCAGCATTTTCAGTTGATTCAATATGTACAATAGATTTTGATTTTGATTTTGATTTATCTTTATCAGAAGATAACACTTTAGAATCTACTCCATTTTTATTTTCAACTTTTCCAATTTTATTCTTTTTATTAAAACTAATCTTAATGTTAAATAATCTAAATTTACTTGAAAATAAAAACATTAAAACCAAAATTACAAGAGCTGACAATAAAACAACTCCAGACACAATAATAATTAAATTATTAGTCCAAAACTTTTTATTAATAATATCTTCTTTAGTATTTACTTGAGAAAATTCTAAACGAAATAAAACTTCCCTATCAATATCAGTTAATATCCAATCTAAACTATTATCATCTAATACTCTATAATCCCTTGGAAAATAAGTTTCAATATCTCCAACATCTTCAATTAATTTAATATTAAGATTTAATTCATCAACTACAAAATTAAAATTTGTATATATTTCAAAAGCACTTTTTTCATAAATATTTTTAGAAACTTGTTTTGATTTAAATTGAATATAGAATGTATCATTTTTAACAGATTTAGGATTTAAAATAAAGTAATCTCCTGCAATTGAATATCTAACTGAATTATTTAAATTATCTGAACTAATTAATTCAACTAACGCATCTTTAGGTTTCTCAAATGAAAAACTTCTATAAGATTCAGTTTCATCAAATTCAAATTCATAATTAAAAATTGAATAATCAACGTAAATTTCAACATCCACATTAACATTTGCAGAATAAATTTGAGTGAATGTGGTTAGTAAAATTAAAAATGTAATTAATTGCTTAAGCATCTTAACTATAGATGGTAAAAGAATATTTATAAACTTTATGCGACCCTAATTGTTATGATTAATCATATAGGTTTTATAATGGACGGTAATAGACGTTATGCTAAAAAAAACAATATGGATAAAGAGCAAGGTTATAATGTAGGTTTGAAGCAGTTTATCAATTTTGTAAAGTTACAAATTAAGTACAATATTAAGGAAACTAGTTATTTCGCACTATCAAGTGACAATATTGAAAAAAGAGACAATGTAGAATTAAATATTTACAAGAAACTATTGGAAACTTTAACAAAAAATCCTGAAACAAAAAAGTTATTTATTGATAATAAAATTAAAGTTCAAATCAAGGGACACAAAAATAAAAATTTCGAAAAACTTAAATCCTTTGGAATAAAAAAATTTGAAAAAGAAATTGAATCTTGGAACATACAAAACCAAGAACACAACTTCATAGTAAACATTGCACTAAATTATGACGGGCAATTAGAAATTACTGAAGCTTTCAAAAAAATCCACATTAAAATTATAAATGGTGAACTAAAAGCGGAAGATATAACTGAAAAAACAATAAAAGAAAATATTTGGTTTAATGGAGAAGTGCCGCAAGTAATTGTGAGACCAGGTGACGCGCCACGGTTATCAGGATTTATGCTTTGGGATAGTGAATATAGTGAAATCTATTTAACAAAAAAACTATGGCCAGAATTAGATGAAAACGACTTTAAAGATATTTTAGAATTTTACTCAAAACAAAGTAGAAACTTTGGTAAATAATTTACATCGTAAATTTTTAACAAAGGTTTGAGAATCTTTGATTGTCAAAAGTTCGAGAAATGAAATTAAATTAATTTTTTAAAAATAAAGTAAGAAATAATAATTATAAATATTTATCTAACCAAGAATTAACATCTCCTTCAGAATTCCCTGAATTAACTAAAGAAACTTTTAAAGATTCTCTTGGATATGTTTCTTTATATTGACTAATATAATTTTTAGCTTTTTCTTCTTCAGTTGATATGTTAGGTGAATAACTAGCATTTTTAGATAAAGCCCCACTATAACTTTGCATACTATCTAACTGTGACTCTTTCTTTTTCTTCACTTGAAGAAATCCAACAACCAATACAACTACTCCAATTCCAATAATTAAAAGTAATTTTATTAATTCACTCATTTTTAATTTTTAGAAATTACTTTCATAACCTCAACCATACGATTTGAAAACCCCCACTCATTATCATACCACACAACAAGCTTTAACATATTCCCACCAGTAACTTCTGTACATAATGAATCAACAATTCCTGAATGTGGATTTCCAATAATATCTGAAGAAACTAATTCATCCTCAGAATACTCAATAATCCCATGTAACTTATTATTAGATAACTTTTTTAAAAATGAATTAATCTCATCCCTTGTAACATCTTTCTTTAACTCTAAATTAATATCAGTAACACTACCATCAATCGTAGGAACACGATATGCAATACCATGTAACTTTCCTTCTAACTCTGGAATTAATTTAATAACAGCATTAGCAGCACCAGTAGTAGTTGGAATAATATTAAAAGGAGCAGCACGTCCACGTCGTAAATTAGAATGTGCAGTATCTAAAATTCTTTGATCTCCTGTAACTGAATGAATTGTTGCAAACATTCCTTTCTTAATTCCAAACTTTTTATTAATCTCATTCACAACAGCAGCCATTGAATTAGTAGTACAACTTCCATTTGAAACTACATCTTGATTATCATACTCTGAATCATTAACACCACGTACAAAATAAAAACAATCTCCTTTTGCTGGCGCAGATAATAACATCTTCTTTGCTCCTTGCTTTAAATGAACAACAGCATCAGACACCTTCGTAAACATCCCAGTACACTCGCACACAACATCAACATCTAACTCAGCCCAAGGTAATTTATTAACAAATCTTTCTTGAATAAATTTAATTCTTTTATCACCAACAACTAAGTAATCTCCATCAACTGACACAGGCATATCAAAAAGTCCGTGAGCCGTATCATGCTTTAAAAAATAAGCACAAGCCTTAATATCTGATAAATCATTAATCGCTACAAATTCAACATTCGGGTCGTGAATTCCAATCCTTAAAATCATTCTTCCAATCCGTCCAAAACCATTAATTGCAATCTTTACTTTTTTATTAGAAGAAATTTCTTTTTTTACTTTTTTCAAATCTATATCACTCATAACTGTTACGTATAAATATCCTAATTAAAAATTTATAATCTTTTAATAGTGAAGATTTTAATAACAGATAATAATTTATAAAAATAGAATAAGAAATTCAAAAACTTTATAAGTAAAGAATAACTTTTTTTAGTATCAGGTAATGACCGCATTAGTGTAACCTGGTTAGCACCTATGGTTGTGGCTCATAGAGTCCGGGTTCAAATCCCGGGTGTGGTCCTAAATTTTGGAACTTTAGTTTCAAAACAATGATAACATGCCACAAAAAAANTAAATCTTACGATTTACTTTTTAAAATTCTAAAAAATAAATTAAATACATAATAATTATATTATAATTGTTCTATATTTTATGGTTGTGGCTCATAGAGTCCGGATTCAAATATTGTGAACTTGTTTCACAATACCCCAAAAATTTCGAATAGAAATTTTTAGTGTCCCGGGTGTGGTCCTAAATTTTGGAACTTTAGTTTCAAAACAATGATAACATGCCACAAAAAAATTAAATCTTACGATTTACTTTTTAAAATTCTAAAAAATAAATTAAATACATAATAATTATAATATAAATATTCTATAAATGTTAATAATTAACAAAATTAAACCTAATCATTACATATCTTAATAAACTAAAATAGTTTTTAAATACTATGAGACATCACAGTCACAAAGATAAAGCTGAAAGATTTTTAAAAGATTTTGAAGAAACATCTACCACAGTCATGATAGGACTAATGGTAATTTCAGCTGGACTTTACTCAATAATTTGGATTTACATAACTTCAAAATTATTACAAGAACACAACATCCACGCACCTGAAAGTTCAAGAGGTTTGATTGTGATGGCAGCATTACCACTATCTTGGTTTTTTATATCATCATTTATACAGAATAAATTATTAAACTCAGTACCATTACTATACACAATATTTGATATTGGAATTTGGGGATTTATATTCTTTTTAATCTTCAAATTTTATATAGATTTTGTACACTCATTTACTCAAATTACGCAAAGCCATCCAATAATCTGGAATGGACTATTTGTAATTGGAATGATTGGAGTAGTAGGATTAATAATTAATATGATATCATTATATCCATTTTTAATAGGAATAGTATTTGCAGTAATTGGAATGCAAACAGAACTTAACTCATTGTTAAAAGGACACACAATTAAAAAAGTAAGTTCCGTATATTACGGAAAATAAATCTAAGAATAAAATAAAATAGTTTGAAAGAATAATTCTAAGTTTGAAAATGCCACAAAGATATATAATAATACCACATGAATTTATTGACGGAGATAGAATGTATACATTATACATTGTAATCTTAACAATGACTATTTTATCAATATATATTCTTCAATATTTTATAGAAATAAAAGATATAATTATATTATTAATCATACTATGGACTATATACAGATTTACATAGTAAATATGTATTTTAAGAATAATATTTATCAATAAAAATAAGATGATGTCAAAAATTAATCATAATTTTTCTTAGGAATAATTACAATGTCACAACCAAGACTGCTCCCACCCTGAGTATAATTAATCTCTCGATTTGCATCAAACTCTTTATAATCATCAAACTGTTCTATTATAACTCCTGAAAACCCTTCAGTTAAAGACTCTGAATTAAAATAAGTAATAGTACTTAATCCAAAAAGACCTCCCATAAATTTAGAATATCCTAATAAAAATTCATTTTTAACATTTTTAACATCATCAATAAATGAATTACTTTCAACAAATACGGATGGTTTATATGCATATGCAAGAACACGTAAATAATCATCCTCTTTAACTGAATCAATTAAGTTATCTTCTGAAAAAAATAAAGTATTTGTATTAAATAACTCATCTTCATCATCAAAGAAAAAGTCATACTTATCTCTAGATAATTCATTTGAAAACTTTTCGTTAAAATTTGAGATATCATCTTTTACTTCAATAAACCCGCAATGTACACATACTGATTTATCCTCAACATTTGCTCCAAAAAAATCTTCACCACGTCCAACCAAATTATAACAACTAGTAACTAATTTAGCAGAATCAATAATATTATCATTAGATAACTCAACATCTTTTGAAGGACAAAAATGAACTATTGAATTAATTAAACTAAAAGAAATCTCATCTAAACTATCTCCAAAATATGCAGGTTTACCATCAACATTCACCATAAAAAAACTACAATCATAAATATCTTGATCATATCTATCAAATACGGTATTGTAAAGAAATGAAAGTAATATAAATAAAGCAATAACGGATATAAAAACACCAATAAGTTGATTCATTGATAAACTACTAGCTTTTTTATTATTTTTGGAAATCATTTTTATTTTTATTTATATTTTAGTAAATACCATTAATTTAAATTATTCATCATCTAAATCAAATAACTTTTTAGCAATCTCTGATGAATTAAAAACAACTAAATCATCATACCCCTGACCAACACCTAAAAAGTAAATTGGTTTATTAATAGAGTATGCAGTTGTCACAACACTTCCTGGTTTTTCATCAGTATCAACTTTAGTTAAAATTGTACCATCAACCTGTACACCCTTATTAAATAACTCAATCTGTTCAATTAAATCATTTCCAGAAACACAATCTCCAACAAAAATTGCCATATCAGACTTTGAAACTCTTTTAACCTTTTCAAGTTCCATCATTAAATTTGAATTATTAGGCATTCGCCCAGCTGTATCAATTAAAACAACATCAATTTTCTTAGCTTTTGCATGTTCAATTGCATCAAATGCAACAGCTGCAGGATCTCCTCCAGCACGATTCATAATTAACTTAAAATTAAGAGCCTTTGCATGTTCTTCTAATTGTTCAACAGCAGCAGCACGAAATGTATCAGCAGCAGCAACCACAACAGATTTATTATTATCTTTTAAATACTTTACAAGTTTTGCAATAGTTGTAGTTTTTCCAGTCCCATTAACTCCTAAAACTAAAATTTTTACAGGTCCAGACTCAGAATCAAATGAATTTAATTTATCTAAAAAACTAGCTTCATGAGAACTTAAAACTTCCTCAACTTCAGTTTCTAAAACTTCACGAATTTTCTCAGATAATTTAAATCTATTAAAAGATTTTCCAATCAATTCTAACTTCATAGTTTTCTCAATTTTTTCAACAATCTCAAAAGCAATATTAATCTCAAGTAAAAACATTTGTAACTCAACCCAAATATTATCAAAATCACTTTCATCAATAGTTTTTGCTTTTAGTTTTGAAAAAAAACCTTTTTTTTCTTCTTTTTCAATAGCTTCTACTTTAGCTCGAGTTTTCTCAAATACTTCATCTACTTTATCATTTTCAATTTCTTTAATCTCATCAATATTTTTATCACTTGTAGACTTTTCAATATCATCAGAAATTTTATCCATTTTAGAAGAATCAATAATTTCAGACATTGTATCTTTTTCTAATTTCTCCTCACTCTTTGATTTTTCTTCAAGTTCAGCTACATTCTCAGCAACTTCACCAACAGATAATTCTTCATGATTATGAAGTGCGTCTTTCTCAGACTCGGGCACATCATCAAGCATCTCCTCTTCAATTTCTTTAAGTTCAGATACATCTTTTTCTGATTCATCTAAAGAATCAGTATCAACAGAAGATTCAATTTCATCTTCATCCTTTGAACCAAACAATCTACCAAAAAATCCTTTCTTTTTAGGTTTTTCAATTTCACTAGAATCTTCAATATCTTCTTCTTTTAAAATATGATCTTCTTTAACTTCTACTTCAGGTTCAATTGATGTTTCTTCATCTTGAACTTGTTCTTCCACAGGTTCAATTTCAGTCTCAACTTCTTCAATTTTATCATGATTATCTTCTACATAATCTTCAGAACTCTTGAAAACATTTTTCAATCTATCCTTAATTTTTCCAAACATAATATAATTATAAAATTGAAGTTTAAAAACTTTAAGGACTATTCAAGGGGGCAACTATTTATATCGACTTAATTCATCACCAGAAAGTACAAGGTGATGTAATTCCACAGGTCTCCACTCATCATAAACCAAATCAGCATCAAGCCACTCGCAAATCTCTTCAGCATTCCCAATTGTTGCAGATAATCCAATAATTCTAATTTTAGGGTATTTAGCTTTAAAAATAGATAATAAAACTTCAAGTGTAGCTCCACGAGTTTCATCATTAATTAAATGAACCTCATCAGCAACAACTAAACCAACATCATCTAAAAAATCTCGAGAATGACGAATCATACTATCTAATTTTTCTGAAGTAAGCATCAAAACATCAAAATTATTTGTAAATCTTTCATCTGTTGCATCTCCAACAGAAATTTTCACTGTAAACTCAGCTCCATAAGTCTCACTAAACTCCCTAAATTTCTCGCTCGCAAGCGCTTTTAAAGGTACAACATACAAAACTTTCTTTTTTTTATTAATAATTGTATCAAGCATTGCAAGTTCTGCAACAAGTGTTTTCCCAGACCCAGTAGGAGTACACACAATTTGATTATTTGAATTTGAAAATAATCCTTTTTTAATAGATTTTTTTTGTGATGGTCTAAGTTCTAAAATCCCTTGTTCTTTCAAAATATTCCCAATATTCTCTGGAATCATTGAAAATATTTCTTTCATCTCATCGTTCATACAACTAATAATCGTTAAAAGTTTAAATATTTAACCTAACAAATATAAAGGTGAAACACCATAAATAGAATACCAAAATGGAAACACAAAATTTTAGAAATTGCGATAATTGTGGTGAAGAAAATATGTCAACTAGTTTGAAAGTAAGTTTAGGGGGCATGTTACTATGTTCTACTTGCGTATAAATAATTAATAAATAAAAATGACTGAACATGAAATGAAAGAATGCGAAAAATGTGATAAATTAACAGAAGTTAAAGAACTATCTGAAGTTGAAGGTAAAATGGTTTGTAAAAATTGTACAACAACTAAAAAATTAAATTAGAAATTAAAATAATTAATTTATATTAATTATTTATAAATAAGTCAAAATAACCATAAATAATAATTGAAACTAAACATACATCATAATTCTATAAAATCAACCAAGTTAATATATAGTTAATTCTACAAGTAAATAGTACAATGAGACAATTAGATAAAATCTGCGAAGAATGTGGGAAAAGTTTTAGAGTGGCGCAAAAAGAATTATTCAAAACAAAAAACTGTGTGCCTTGCATGAACGAATAAATAATAAGAATAAATCTTATTCTATTTTAATTAAAATATTTTTAAATTAATCAAATTTTATGTTAAACTTTTTTTCTAAAATTGAGAAAATAAAGTCATAATATTCATTACTCCATTCTGAAAATAAAATTCCTAAATTTTTAGAATGAAATTTTTTTAAATCTTTTAAAGGAACTCTAACTAATTCTTCAACTTCATCATTATAAGTCAAATCAAATTTATCTCTTTTAATAAAATAGATATGACGAAATTCATTTTCAAACCAATCATCTTTAATTTTTTCACAAATTCTAAAAATATATTCTTCACCTAAATCATCCTCGGAAATTTTTAAACCAACTTCTTCAAAACACTCACGTACAGCACACGCCTCAGGAGATTCCCCAGTATCAACATGTCCGCCAACACTTGCATCTAAAATTCCAGGCATTTTAACATTTTTCCCCCTTTTTTGAAAAATTAAATTATCATCCTCAATAAACCAAATTTGAGATGAACGATGTAATAAATTATTATTATGTAAATCAAAAAAATCTGTAGCTTTTCCAGTTAATTGATTGTTTTCATCAACAACATCAATATCAGCATACACTTCATTATTAGTCATTTTTCTTTTTATACCTACATATTTTTCTTCAAAAGCGCTGAAATTAATTTCCCATCAACAGCACCTGCAAACTCTTTCATACACATACCCATAACTGCACCAAATGGTGCACCCTTTGCATTTGTAATAATTGAAATAATTTTTTTCTCAACTTCTTTTTCATCAACAGGTTCACTAATTAATTTATTATCATCTAAATACTTTGATAAATTATCAACTTCAACTAATCTATCTTTATACAAACTTACAAAAATATCACGAATTGTATTTTGATTAAAATCATTTTCCTTAATTGATTTAGCTAAATTTAACATTAAGGAATATTTAAAATCAACAAGTTCAATTTTATCTCTTTTCTTAATATCTTTAGGAATATCAAAAATAATTGAATACAAAGCAGTCCCAGATTTTGAAGATATTTCTAATAAATCTAAAACTTGTTCTTCAGAATATTTATCTAAAAAATCAACAACTTTAGAAGTCTCAACACCAAATGATTTTGATAATCTATTTAATTTAGTTGAATATAATTCTGGAATTAAAATCGGGTCGATTAACTCATTATCAAATTCAATAGTTTGAATATCTGTTTCAGGATACATACGTGCTGAACCAGGCATTGGTCGTGAAAACTTAGTAACTGTTCCCTTTGGATCTACTTGTCTAACTTCCTCAGCTAAACCACTAATTAAAAAATTAATAATTTCTAAAACATTTTCTAAAGATTCTTTAGCAATCTTTTTCTCATTACAAATTAAAATAAAACCATCATCGGAAGATCCTCCAAGCGAACTTTTTACGCTATTAACTTCCTCATCAGTAATCCCATAATTAGGTAATTCATCTGAATGAAATAAACCTTTAATCATTGGAAAATGTTTTTTATTTCTATCTGATACTTCACTCGCAAATCTATGATTTGTTTGAGTCTCATGACCTAAAACTCCAGCGAATTTGCAAAGTTTAATCGCAAGAACAGCACTACCTTTAATTTCCATATTTGATTTCACAACAGCAGATTCAGTTCCATCAAAAACTGAAGTTACATCATAAATTTCAGATGACACAACATCAACACCACGAAACTTTAATTCTTCATTAATAGACATATGAATTCTTTGACGTCTCATTTCATCTTTTAAAATTTCAGGAATTAATTTTAAATTTTGAGTTCCTTTAATTTCAACTCTACACCCACCAACAATGGACACATTTAAATCTTGACGAATTGTACCAAGCCCACGTCTTGTTTGTTTAAAACTTCTTAAATAATCTCCAATAATAGTTGCAGCTTCAAGCGCTTGCTCTGGAGAATAAATTTGAGGACCAGTTGTAACTTCAATTAAAGGAATTCCTTGTCTATCTAAAGAATAAACATTATGTGTATCAAATCTCTCAATAGCACGACAAGAATCTTCTTCTAAATTAATCCCATTAATCATTACGCGACCAGCACTTGTTTCAAAATGTCCACCTTGACCAACCATTGCAGTTCTTTGAAAACCAGTTGTAACTGAACCATCAATAATTAATTTTCTCATAAATTGGACTTTATCAAAAAACTTTAAATGAAACATCTTTGACACTCCAATTACTGCATCAAGTGCAGGCTTTGAAGGACCTTTTGGTGGTTCTTCATCTAAATCCACAAGACATGTAATTTTATCATTAAAAATATACTCATTAAACTTTCCTTTCTTAAATTCAGCAAGTGCAGCAGGGTCGATTGTACCGTTCTCTCCAGTTGAAAATCTTAATCTTCTAGAAATTTTTTTATCAAAACTATGATTTGGCATAACATTACAAGGACAAGAACAAAACAGTTTTCCACTATTTAATTGTTGATGAATTTCTAAACCACAAAGAAGTCCCATCGCTTTGTAATCCATTTCTTTTAAATCATCTCTAAAAATTAATTTACTCATAAATAACTTAAGATAAACTACTTTATAAAATATGTTATTCTACAACCGTTTAAAATTAATTAGACGCGTATTTTACTTTACATAAATTATCACTTTTTAAACTTAGTACGAATATAACTAATTAATTGTGTCCCTGAAATTTTAATGGAACTTGGACCTGAACGAATATAAAATTCTTCTTTTTTCTCCCACAACAAAAACACCTCACGCGCATAAGAACTAACTTCAATCTTTAAAATATATTTATCTTCAAACTTAACTATATCAATTAAAATATTTGAAAAAATACTACTCCCAATATGTTGTTTAATCATATTAACTAATTGTAACTTACATTTATCTTCACTACTAAAATTGTCTGCCGACAGCCCGGAAATCTCGCCCAAATCTGAAACTCCAACAAAAAGTACACCACCTTTAGAATTCAAATAAGCAACAATTGTTTTAAGAACTGAATGTTCCATCCTCTTATCAAGTTTTCCAGTATGTAAATTTGTACGAAGTGACTCTTTAAACTCAACTAAATCAGATTCGCCCTTATCAATTAAATTTAAAATCATAGAGTTTGACAAAACTATTGAACTAGTTAATCTAATTCCAAAAAACTGTTTAAAATAAAATAAAACTTTATGTTTATCATCTGAAACTAAATACAAATAAACAAACACAGAAACTAAAAACGACCCAAAAAAATGAACTGATAAAAACCCTAAACTAGCTGACAAATTATAACTTAAAATTGAAATTGAAAACATATAATTCATTAAATATCTAAACACTTCAAACGCAGCTACAAACGATACAGAAAAACAAAAAATAAATAAAACTAATAACCCTGAATTAAAACTTGAAAGATTTTTTTTATCAGACAATACAAAATAAAAAACAAAAAACCCAAACACTGAAATCATAAAACTAAAAATTAAATTTTCTAAAATTCTAAAAAAAAAGTTACTAAAAAATATTCCAAATAACCCAAACACTTCTAAATTAAAAGATTTAAAAAAAATTAAAGAATATACAAAAATTACTAAAAAAAATTCAAAAGCGCAAAGTTTTTGAAATTTCTTAACAAATCCTAAAACATAAGGAAAATAAAAAATACAAAAAGTTAAAATTGTAAAACTTAAAACAATAAAATATTTTTCATAAATAGCAATAACACCTGCAAAAAACAAGAATACATTGAAATAAAGAAAATACAACTTATCAAAATTAAGTTTTCTCATAAAATAAGTAATATAAACTAATATAAAAAGATAAATCACTCCAAAATTAAAAAAAGCTAAGTTTAAATTTTAAACCAAAATTAAAAAAATTCACCAAGTAATTTTTCCACGAGAAAAATAAAACGACATCGCACCTAATAAACAAACAAAAGCTGTTAACATAAATCCAACTTTATATGAAAATAAATCATTAAAAAATGAACCAAATAAAATTCCAACAAATAAAGCAAGACTCCACACAATCTCTGCAACAGCAACTACACGTCCCATATATTTTTTTTCAGTATTCATTTGAATTAAATAAGTAAATCTAATGTATTGTAATCCTGCAACAATCCCTACAAAAAAAATAATTAAAAAAAACCAACCAAAAAAAACTTCAACTGAAAATATAAATGACATAATTGATGCAATCATCATTATAAAAAATCCAAAAAGAAATACAACAACAGTTAAAACAGATTCTTTAAGTTTAGATAATAACATTTTAATTAATGGTGTAACCATAGCGCCAACCGCTACAAATAAGAATAAAAAAGTAGTATAACTCCCAACATACATATCTGTAAAACCAAGTCCACTTGCAATTAAAATTCCAATCCCAACATCAAAAGTTCTAATAGAATAATCAATCATCGCTGCAGCAAACAAAGCAACAACAATAAAATGAAAAAAAATTAAATTAATAATCATATATTTTACATTTTCATTAGATTTTAAATAAGTAAAACCTTCTATTAATTCAACTTTATGTCTCTTAAATCCTTGTTTAAAACTTTCAATTTTAGGATGAGTTTTTTCTAAAATTTCATTTTCATCATGATATCTAATAAATAACAATAAACATAAAGAAACTAAATAAGTACAAGCATCTAAAAATAAAGCTTTTTCAATTCCTATTTTAGATAACAAAAATGCACCAACACCAAGCCCTAAAAGCATTGCAAAAATTTCAATAAATGCAAAAAACTTATTAAAAAAAACTAAATTTTCCTTACGAACAATAAACGGTAAAATTGCTTTTTTTGCAGGTTCAAACATTGAAGTAAAAAAACCAATCAAGAATACACAAAAATATAAAAATATTAAAGACTCATGAAAAAAGTATAATAAAAATAAAACTCCTGCACGCCCAAAATCTGCAAAAATTAAAATCTTACGTTTTTCAACTAAATCTGCCATCAAACCAAAAAAATATCCAAAAATTAAAAATGGAGAAATTTGAAAAGCTAAAATGATTGAAGATTGCATAGAAGATGCTGAATCCATAACAATCATCGCAGCAATCGTTAGAAAAACTGAAGTTGAAATTCTATCTCCTAAAATGGAAATAAATTGTCCTAACATTAAAAGAGAAAAATTTCTCTTAGCGTTTTTAATCATAAATAATATACAAATTACCCATTTATAAATTAATGTACAAATAAAATAAAATAACTATTAAATAACTTTAAAATCTAGAATTAATGTATATAAAAATACTATAAATAATTTCAAAAATGAAATTACTTGTAACGTCCAATAATGTCGATTGACTCAACATGTGACATCACAGCTCCTCTACAACAGAATCTCTCAAGACCGATTGCATCTAAAGCTTCCTTAACACTACTACCTTCTTCAATTAGTTTATTGTATTCATCCCAGTGAACTGAAATTGGAGTTCCACATGAAATACATCTTACAGGAATAATCATACTAAAAATAAATCAAAAAAGATTTATAAGTCTATCCATACACCAAACAAAAAAAGAAAAAATAAATAACATAAATCTACTAAAAAATAAAAAATTATAGTTGATTAATAATCATTTTAACATAAAAACTAGGATGTCCTTTTTGTAATAAAGTATGTAAAATATCATCATTAGAAATTCCTCTAGTTTTCAAAGATTTAATCAAATGAACAATATTTTGTTCATAATCAGACATATTAGCAATCAAATTTGAGGAATCAACTCTAGCTACTGGAAGATTATCTTGTTTTACACGTAAATCATTCAAATCATCACGCACAAACGTCACCTCTTTCTCTAAATCATTCTTAATCATATCAAAATCTTTTACACGTTTAACAATCTCAGAACCTGCAAAATTAATTTTATTTAAATGAGTATCAACTTGTGATACTTTTTTAGTCATTAAAGTATTAACTTCTCTCATTAAATCTTCCATCTCTTCAATAACTACATTCTTAAAGTTACTAAAGTCTTCATCAATATCTAAAACACGTTTATTAATTGATTGTTCAAGTTTCATTAATCTCTCTTCTGAATTTTCCTTTAAATCAATTTCTAAATCTCTAAAGTCATCAAGTAATTCAGTTTCAGTATTTGCAAGAGTACTAATCTTTAATTTCGCATCTTCTTCAATTGATAACATCCTAGAATTAAAAGATTTCTCAAGTGACATCATCCTTTCCTCAACACGTTCATTAACCTCATTCTCAAGGCCTGCACAATCTTCAACAAATTCTCTTTCTCTTTGAGATAATTGATTAAGTTTTTCTTTAGAATTATTTTCTAAAGTAATAATTCTAGAATTAAAAGATTTCTCAAGAGACATCATTCTCTCCTCAACACGTTCATTTACTTTTTTCTCAAAAAGCGCAACATTCTCAGCAAGCATATCTTCTTTAGCATTAACTAAATCAACTTTTTTATCAATAGTTAAAACTTTAGCAGTAATTTCATCTTCAACTATCTTTAACATATCTAAACTTTGTTCAACACGATTCTCAACAAATTTTAAATTTTTATCAATAAACTTTTTCTCAATAGATTCTAATTTTTTCTTTTGAAAATTATGTAAATTATTTATTTTTTCATTAAACGTGTCTCTAAAAATTGATTCACTTTTATCAAACTTAGATTTTTCATCAGAAATTAAATTTGAAATAGAATCTCGAACTTCATTTCCAAAACTCTCAATATCTAATTTACGAGCTTTTGTAGTTTCTTCTAAAATTCCTACAAAAATATCTTTTTCAGTTTCAAAATTTCTTTCTTCACTTTTAATTAATTCTAATTGTTCATCTAAAGAATTAATATAACTTTTTGTATGTTCAGCTAAATCAGATTTAAAATTTGATAACTCACTAATTGCTGATTCTTTCTCAACTTCTAAAGCAAGTAATTTTTTAATAAAATTTTCTTCTTTAGATTTTAATTCAATCTCAAATTTTTCAAGTGATAACTTAAACTCTCTATCTAAATTTTGTGTTGAATAAATTAATTTTTCTTCAATCTCAGATTTTAAAGAATCACGAAACAAATAACTTTCTTCTTTAATTTTAGATAACTGATCTGATGAAATCGTAATATTTCTTGCTAAACTATCTTCAACTTCAACTCGTAAAGAATCAAAAATTTCATTTGATCTTCCTAAATCTTCACTAATTGCTTTTTTAGAATCTTCTAAAACTTCAAGTACTTGATTATGAATTTCATCTCTTTCTTTCATCAATAAATTTCTTTCAGAATTTATAGCATTAACTTTTTCAGAAAGTAATGATTCTTGAATTTTTAATTTTTCATCAAAATTATTAACATGATTTGTAAATCTTGATTCAAACTCTTCAACTTGTAAATTTAATTTAGCAGACACAACATTTGTAAGTGCAAGTTCTAAACCTTCATTCTCAATTTCAAACTTTGAAAACACTGAATTAATTCTTTCTTGAGTTTGCTCAATTGCATTTTCAAATCTTTCTTCAAACACTTTTCTATCAACTGCAAGCAACTCACGTTCACTCGACACTGCAACTAAACTCTTCTCAAACTTATCTTCAAACTTACTAACTTTTTTCTCAAACTTTAAAAAATTAGTATCATATTTTTTATTAAATTTCTCAACTTGTTCAGATAACTTTTTAGAAATAGTTTCAGTAATACTTCCCTTTAATTCTTTATTATTTTGTTTAATCCCAACAATTGCATCTTTTAATTGATTTTTAGATTCTAAAAATAACTTTGAAAATTTATCATTAAAACTTTGTCTCTCATTTGCAAGCCCTTCTCTATCAGAAGATAAAATTGAAATTTCATCAGCAAGTTTAACATCACGACTATTTAACTCTTTTGTAAAAGATAATAATTCTTTATCAAAATCATTTTTAAAAGATTCAATTTGATTAAATAACTTATCTTCAATATCATTAGTTAAACTAGCAACACTCTCTTTTGCAGTAAGTGATATTCTAGTTAATTCTTCATTAGTATGAGATAATTGTTTAGATAATTCTACCCTCATTTCATCATTAAAAATCTTTTTTTCTTTCTTAGAATTTAATCTTAAAAGAAGTTCATCCATCTCAACTTTAAAATCAGAAATTTTATTTTCTAAAACAGATACGTCCATTCCAATCTGTATCTTAACTTTTTGCATAAAATCCTTTTCCTTTAAAGATAACTCTGAACTTTTTTTAGTAACAGTTTTTAATTCTTTATCTAAAGATAAAATATATTCTTTTACATGAGAAGATAATTCAGTTTTAAACTTTGATAAATCTTTTTCAAAAATATTTTCCTTTTGAGTAAAATCTTGATGACTCGCTTGTAATTCAATCTCAACTCTATGTAATAATTCTTGACGAATTCTTTTCTCAACTTGTTCAAATTGATTTTCAATATTTAATTCATAATTTGAAAAAATCTTCTTTTGAGAAACATTAAACTCATCTTCAAAATCATTCATTTTATCAACAACTTCATTCACTTTATTTACAATAAACTGAGCCTGCTTTCTNTCATCCTCACGATGTTTTAAATTAGTTTTATCATCAATTTTCTCCGACACATCAGACAACATCGACACAGTTTTTTTCAAATCATCAATTTGATTTTCATTCTTTTTATGTAAAGCAATTGTAGACTCAATAATTGAAGATAGCTTTTTAGATAACATCTCTTCCAAATTAGAGTCTGTTACATTTGAATTAGTTTTCTCAAAAGAATTAAATTGATTTTTTAATTTTGAAAATTCTAAATTAAATTCTTTTAAAATTTCTTTTTTTATATTTGAAATATTAATTGTATTTAAAATTGGTGACATCTCCTCTAAAACTAATGATTTCAAATCACTTAACACATCATTATTTTTAATAGTTTTAGATTTTTTAGAAATTGTTTTTTTCACAAGTTTCGTACTTGCTGTTTTTTTAGTAATACTCATACTCAAATCACGTATATAAAGATTATATATATTATTCTTAATTAGAAAATGATGAAACGTATTCCTTCAAAAATAAATTAGGAATACAAAATAATATAAACTTAAATAATCCTATGTCAAGTATGGAAAATTTAAGAATAGAAACATTTGATGAATATAAAAATAAAATTATGATTAAAATTAATGAAATATCTCCTTTATTAAATGAAGAAAATTTAAAGGATGAAAATAAAAAAAAATTTATTTTAGTAAAATTACAAGAATTAACTAGTTTAAATATATACATTCAAAGAACACCACAAATAAAAGAAAATAAAAGAGAAATGTTAAGACTAAAAACATATTTAAAAGACATAATAAAAATGAAAGACATTTATGTTGGCGGAGGTTATAAAAGGTGGGAACATATGCAAGGCACAAATGAAAATTTAAAATTTATTGAGCACATAAATAACAGGTTTTCAATAATAGGTGAAGTTGAAAAGTCAAAAAAAAACATTATAAATAAAGTAAAATACTTTTTAAAAGAAATTTTTTCATAAGAAAGGTTTTTAAACGAAAATGATTTATTTATTACTAGACAGATTGGCAATTAGTAGAACTACTATTTTTGACAACTTTTGCAGGGGTCGCCCAGTCTGGTCAAAGGCGCTGGATTTAGGCTCCAGTCTGTTTAGTTCGTGGGTTCGAATCCCATCCCTTGCACTAAATACTTAGAAATTTTAAAATTTCTAAAGTTTATATAAATTCTAAATAAAATAAAAAATATTAGATAATTTTATTATAAAATTAATTTAATACTAATGGTTGTTTTCAAAATATTTACCGTGATTTTTAATATTCGTTTTTGAAAAATGTCCAAACCAAAATAAATCTTCAAGTTTGTCGGACCCTAAGGCATTACCAAATACCTTTTCAAATTTTCTAAAATTATATACATAACCATTTTCAATTAAGACTATACCTACACTATAATTCATTATTAAAGCTTCTAAATAAAACATCCACCATAAAATTTTTTTATGTTTCAGTGCAAGTTTTTTATTATCAATAGCATACTGAACTAAATGTGATAATCTTATACTCCACGCATCTCCATACCCACTTCTAAATCTAGGATTATTATCTTCCCAACGAAGTTTACGTAAAAGATTATCTAAATCACTACCTGACACACCATGTATAATTGACAATACCGACTTTTTAAATTCAAATCTATGTTTATAAATTGATGCCCATTTATGGTCAAAATTCACAGCATCCATATGAGGATCATATGAATCATAAAAAAAGTTAATCTGTTTTACTAAATAATACATCGGATGTCCCTCGGCTGATAAACCATTCTCTAATTGTTGTTCATAACCATCAAGTGGAGTATTAAAATCACCAGTATAACGACTATTAATTGGTTTAAGATTTACATCATCATTATGTAGTGGTACAAATAAACTTTCCATAAAAGAGACGTTTTTTATTCCATGGAAGTCAATCATAAATTTACGAGAATACTTTTCAAGGTTATTAGCCTTATTAGTTAACATCATTAAAATATGATATAAAGGTTCAGTCTTAAAAACATCATTACTAATTTTTATAACTTTTCCAGAATCACTATAAGTAAGATCTTCAGTTCCACCTAGTAAGATTACTTTATAATGTTCATATTTAAACACATCTCTTATACCTAAACGATTTATTCTATTCTCAAATTTAGTTTTCACCTTCATGTCGAGCCCATTAAGTAACATTGTATATAATTTTTTTAATAATGGATCTTCAATATTTTGAATCCATGTTGGAACATACTTTTTTATAATAACTTTTTTTGTTTTACCATAAGAAAAATCAGCTTTAGCCTGCTCAGTCGGTAACAAAGTACCCAAAGTTACTGCTGCAGCACCCTTAAGAAAATTTCTCCTAGAAATAGTTTTATTATTATGTTTCTTTCCTTCTTTATCAGACATACGTTCATCTGGATGCAATGATTCAATTAATTTATAAAAAAAACTAGTACTCATAAGTACACATTGAAAAAGATATATATAAAGGTTTGTAAAATAAAAAATAAAATAAAAATAAATTACCTAATATTAAATCTAACACTACCAGTTAATTTTGTCTTTAATGACTTTGTTGAAGTACCATTATATTTTACAAGTTCATAATACAAAACAACCTCAGTAATACTTGTAGTTCCAGAAATACTATCTGAAACATAATTTGAATTAACATTTAGATTTAATTTTTTCTTCAAAGTATCAGGAATTTTAATCTCTAATGTTTGAATTAATTCACCAAAACCATAACTAAATTCATCAGATAATTTTGTTCCACTATTTTTAAAATCTTCAAACACATAACTATCAGATTTAAGATAGTATTTTAATTTAAATTCACCCTCCTTTTTATTTATATTATTTTGTAAAATATAGTTAATTGGAATATCTAAAGTATCACCACTAACATCAATACTCTGCCCTTTAATTGGAGTAGTTAAACTAAAATATATCTTTTCAGTATTTGGTCTAACACTTAACTTAAAAGTTGTCTTAAGAACATTATCAACAATTTTAGCATTTGTAATTATATTCCCTTCAGAATCTGAATCACTTCCCGGCTTATATGTTTTAAAATTACTCCTATCAATTGAACCACTTGAAGTTTTAGGTAAAGCTCTCATATAAACATTACAACTCCCAGCATCAACAAGTGAAGGTTCAAAATTTAATCTAATTTTAGTTGGTAAAATTCCTAACTCATCAACTTTTTTCCCTAAAGCAGGAATTAAATCAATCACTAATTTAGACTCTTTAAAATCATCACTACTATAAATTTTAAACCCATCAACTGATTTATCACCGGCATCAAATTTATAAATTGCATATTTACCCAACTCCCCATACTCTTTAGTAATAGTTTCAATCTTTTTACCATCAAGTACAATTTCATTAATATTTAAATTAGGAACAATTGTTTTATCTGCACTAAATACGCGAATATAATATTCTCCTTCTAACTTTTGAGTCAAATATGCCATACTACCAACACTTGTCCCAACGCTAGGTAAATCCTTAAACAACTCAATAATTTGAATTGTACTTGAATTTCTAGACTTTGAATTTAATGGTTTTTCTCCTAAAAACTTTCCATTTTTTTCAATTTTTAAATCAGTTCCAATACCATCTGAATTTTCATTACAAACCCCATAATAAAATAAAGCATATTCAATTTCATTATTACTATCAGCATTAAAACTTGTTTCATAGTCAACTTTTGCAAATACTGAATTTCCTTCAAAATAAGGTCGAACTTCACTTGAACCTGGAAAAGAAGTAGGAATTAATTTAGTATTATATTTATCTAATTTAACATAAGTATTTTCTCCAGACTCATGATATAAAATATCACATTTATATCCTGCTCCACCTTGAAGTGTTCCAGTAGTAAAAAGACAAGACCCTAACGTAGACTCAGTTTTATGTTCAATTGGGAAATCATTAGTAACTATTTTCATCTTACCTTTTAACTCAAAAGTATGAGTAATTCTCATTTTATTATACCAAACTTTTGCAGGAATCTCATTAATAATTTTTAAAGCTTGAATCTGTCTACCTTTCGCAGTTACAAAAGTTTTAGACTTATACACACCAGCATTAACTTCTGAAGATACAATAACACCATCATCTGGACACGCCTTCGCATCCTTATAACTAGGATCGCAAACTAATTCTACTTTAGTATTTACAACTTGCCCACCTGACATTACACCAAGAGTATAAAGGTATCTAACTGATAAAGTCCCAGTAATAGGATTATATCCCTGTAATCTAGAATACGCGAATGGTTGTCCAAGTGTAGGTTCAACTTGATTGGACTCAATTGCCATTAAGATATTATCAGTAATTGCAGACCAATCACCTGTAATTGCACCAACACACGCCTTATTTAAAATTTGATCTGATTGTAATCCTGCCTGCCCTATAATCGATCCACTATACCTATCACTAAATATTTTTTTATTTTTATCCATCTCTCCAAAAAAATCAAAACCATTATTTCTATCACTAACATTTTCAATAGGTGATCTTTTATTAAAAGATTGTTGAGCCTCAGGTAAAATAACATTTGTTAATAAATCGCAAGCATATTGTCCAAATAACCTTTTACAATAACTTCCCTTAAGAGTTCCAATCTTTGCCTGTTCTAAACAATCATTCATCCCATTAAAAATTTTTAATATATTTTTAGAATGTGAATAAGTATCAACAATTGCACCACACTGAATCGAAGATAAAATACTAACTGAGGATGCAACTCCAGAAACTCCTGCCCCTTCCCAATTATTTTCTTTAGTTGCAGAACTTGGAGTATTAGCACCAAAAAAATTACATTTAGTATCATCAAAATTAGGAGCTCCATGTTGATAAAAAGCTTGACCTCTAGCACTTGCAAAATCTATCCCTCCATCCGAATTTATTTTTTCACATCTTTTTTTAAGAACTCCATTCTCAACAACAGTTCTTGATGCCCCTGAATTAGACTCAATTTTAAATAGTTTAATATCTCCCTGAACCCATTTCCCATCTCCAGCGCCAGCTACAGACTTTTGAGTTTTAACATCACAAGACCCAAACACCTCAGGTTTAAACTGACCTAAAACATTCCCATCAGCATCAACATAATCAACACCATACTTATACTCTTCTTCTTTAAGATAACCACTCTCCCCAGTATTCAAATTAGATTTATATGGTGCAGGTAATCCTGCAATCCTATCACAAACAATAAATAAATTTCTATTAATCTCATTAATATCTTCTTGTGACGCATCATCTCCCAAAGTATAGAAATCATAATAATTTTTCCCTTTTGCAAACAGACAAGCAGCAACTCCAAAAAAAGAAGCTTTCTCCATAATTTTTACTACTTTTTCTGTAGCTTTAATTGTTTTATTTAACAATTTTTGAGTCCTTTCAATACCTTTAACAGATAACCAATCCTGAGTATTTTCAATAACAATACTTGTCTGAAACCAAACTGGATTTACAGTATCAATAGGTACTTCAAGATCATCTAATTCATAAGTTACAACTAAACCAAAACCTAATTCAATCTCTTCAAACCAATCTCTCTCATCAACTGACTTATACTCCATCTTTGTACTTCCATTTGATGTGTTAACCTCAGTTAAAACTCTCTCTGGTTTTTTTTCAGAAATACCTGTTTTAATCTCTAATGGAATATATACTGTCATTAAATTTGTATCTTTTTCATAAGCAAACTTTACTAAAGTATGATCTATAGTAATATATCTTGTATCTGGAAATGTTTTAGTATTTTTTTTAATTCTAATAGATGTGATATCTCTTAAATTACTACCACCAAGATATTGAAATGTAGCAGTAATAGATACCCCATAATCCCCACGCCCAGAACGTTCACCATCATGAGACTGTTGTAATTCACCCTCAAAAATATTTTGTGGAGAAACTATAGTCTCACTCTCCTCCCACACCGTATTTCCAGCATCAAAAGTTACATAGAAAGGTTCAATTTTTTCCTTTCCAAATCTATCAACTAAAATCATACAAATAGTATTTCTTGTTCTAACTGAATCAACATTATTACTTTGTTCTAATCTCTCACTATCTAAATTTTTCTCTTGTAAAAAAATTCTTGATTTAAAATTTCCATTAGCATCAGAAGTTACAGACTCTCGATTTAACCCACTTAATAAACTCATTTGAGAATCAGGAATTGATGAAATTGGCGCATATGTATACTCATCCCTATCTTCAATACTTCTATAAAATAAATTTTGATAATCATCACAAGTAACACTATCCCCACTATAATCAGTAGCACCAATTGGAATTGAAAAAATTTCTATCTTTACATGTCCCTTATTTGTTTTCCCCTCTATATTTTGTAAAAAAAAGTTAACTTCTTTATTTTTAAAAACAGTATCTGGGCCCATCTCATCAAGTAAAATTTTAGGTCCTTTATCATCGTAATTAATTTGATGCGCCTTTTGTGCAACATTCCCAGCATCATCAATCACAATTAAATTTAAACTATTTTTTCCAGATGTTAAAGTTAAACCAAGTTCAATAGTTCCTCCAAACATTTCAACATATTCAGTTTTATTATTAAAAGTATAATTTAAAAAATTGGCATCCGCCGACACATTCAAAAATATCGAATTAGTATTTGTATTAATTTCTCCATCACTTAAAAAAACTTTTTTAGAATTATCAGTATTAGAACTAAAATAAATATTTGTAATACTAATGACTGGATTTACAGTATCAACATACACATTTGCAAACTCCTCTCCAACAAAAATATATTTATTATCAATCTCAGTAGAAATAAATCGAATAGAATTTAACCCTTCACTTAAACCTGTAACACTAATATTAAATCTACTTCCATTTAAAACAACAGGAATAAAAGCTCCAGTATTTCCAATTGGACCATTTTGATTTAATAAATAATATAATGGATAACTAGAATCAGAAACTGAACCAGAAAGTTTAACTCGACGTTCATTAGTAGTATTATCAAATGAATTAACATTAATAGAATTTGGAAACTTATCATAATTCACATTATACTCTTCATCATAACTAGTAAAACTTCCAGTAGGAGAACTAATCTTAAATGTAAAAATATTTTCTCCATTGTATAAATAACTTTGACCTACATTATAAAAAATATTCCCACCCAAAACACTATCTTCAACAATAATTTGTTTAGACTCGCCCGACAAACTATCAATTAAATCATAATTTGAAATACTATCAAAAAAATATTGACTTGAAGTATCACCAGGATTTAAAGTAGTTGCCATAACACCAGGAATACTTAAAGTATAAACTCGTGTTGGATGTAAATTTTTAAAAATTAAATTAGAATTTACAGGAAGTATAATGTCACTTAATTCTCCTTCAAGTAAAACTTCAACAGGCGCTGAAAGCACATCAATTGATTCTACAAAATTATCATTCGCATAAAGACTTACGCGAACTCCACGTGATGCTGAAAAAGTAACATCAACTTCACCACTTCCATAACTTGACTGACTAAAAGAAAATTCAGGAAATGCGAAAGCGCAGGCACCTAAATTCAAGAATAAAACAAAAATAAACAATTGTTTTAAAGATTTTATATAATTCATAACTTAAAAATCATAAAAACGCTTTATTATAATTTCGCATAACTTTAAAGTAGAAATATAGTACAAATATAGTATATATGGAAATTTCTATTGTAAAATAAATATTTTGTCAAATTAAAACCATAAAATAAACAAAAAGGTATGTTTATAAATTAAAAAATATATATATAAGTATTATGAGTATAAAATCTATTAAAGAAATTTTGAAAGAAACAATTTTAATAGATTTTGCTATGCAAAATAATTCTAATAATAACGTGAATCTAGGGGACTTTTAAAGAATATAATTTTCTTTTTCTGTCCCCTAAATTAACATCATAAATAACTACAAAAAATTCTATATTTAATTTTAAATCAAAAATAAAATATGATAAATATATTATTTCTAAATTCTGAAAAAAAGAATGACAAAATGAACATAATATTATATGTTAAACTTATTAAATCAATACAAAAATAACAAAAGTAATAATAAAAATAACCAAAAAACTAGCATAAAAACAATAAAAAATAACCATAACATAAAAATGAAAAGAACACAAATAAAACAAATAAAAGAACATATTTCAAAACAAATATGTATTAAAGGATTTGTCCAAAAAATTAGAGGACAAAGTAAAATTAAATTTTTAATTTTAAGAGATATAACAGGAACAATACAATGTATTTGTACAAGTAAAGATGAATCTTTATTTGAGCAAATAAGTAAGATAACTCCTGAAAGTGTAGTATCAATAATAGGACTTGTAAAAGAAGAAAAACAAGCGCCATCTGGTGTTGAACTTAAAATAGAAAAGATAGAAATTTTATCATTATCTGAAGATTTACCAATACAAGTAATTGAGAAAAACAAAACTGAAACGACACTGCCAAAGCGATTAGATTATCGTTGGATTGATATTAGAAAAACTGATAAATTGAAAATCTTTCAAGTATGGACATCACTAGAAATTGGAATGAGAAAATACTTTGAAAAAGAAAAATTTATGCAAATATATACTCCATCATTTATGAGCACACCATCAGAAAGTGGAGCGGAAGTTTTTGAAGTAAAATACTTTGAAACAACAGCATATCTATCTCAATCACCACAGTTTTACAAGCAAATGGCACTCGCTGGTGGCTTTGAAAAAGTATTTGTAGTAGGTCCAGTTTTCAGAGCAGAAAAGTCAAACACAACAAGACATCTAACTCAGTTTACAGGATGGGATTTTGAAGTTTCATACGTTGATGAAATCAAAGAATTAATTGATATTGAAGAAGATATGATAATTAGTTGCTTTAAACAAATAGAAATTGATAAACTTATTGACATTAAAATTCCACAAAAACCATTTCCAACAATTACAATGAAACAAGCAAAAGAAATATTAAAATTAGAGAAAATAAAAAGTGAAAAAGATTATGATTTATCACCCGAAGAAGAAAGAAAATTATCCCAAATTATAGAAAAAAAATTCAAACACGAATTTGTTTTTTTAACAGATTTTCCAACACAAGGAAGACCATTTTATCATAAAAGATATGATGAAGATAAAACACTTACAAAAAGTTTTGATTTATTGTATAAAGGAATTGAAATTACAACTGGCGCAATAAGAGAACACAAATTAGAAATACTAAAAAAACAAGCAATTGATAAAGAAATGGATTTAGAATCATTAGAACAATACTTTGAATTTTTCAAATATGGTTGTCCTCCTCATGGTGGCTGTGGCCTTGGTCCAGAAAGAATAATAATGAAACTATTAGATTTAGAAACAATCAAAGAAGCAACATTATTACCAAGAGATGTTACAAGATTAACACCTTAAACATAAACTGTGTGCTAAGTATATGATAAGTGTACACTAGTATTTATTATAAATCTTACAAAGTTTTATAATATTTAAAATACTATAAATACTATGACACAAAAGCCACAAAAGGGTAATACAACAAATAAAAATACAAAAAAGCAAGATGATACAAAAACTAGCACAAAAAGTGCTACAAAAAGTATTTATTTTTCAAACATTCCAAGACGTAAAATGTACGAAGAAATGTTAGACTTCGAAGATGGATTAATGGAACTTGAAATATTACAATATAATGAAGAAAATTTTGTAAAATTTAAAGAAGTGTATAATGAAAAATCATTCAAAAAAATGAGTAGTTCATTTGTAAACATCAAAGCTGTTTTAATTATGTTTTTAGAAAATAGAAAGTATAAAACAGAAGCGGAACACAAAAAAGATTTAAAAGTTTTAATTGATAATCAAAAAAATACAAATACGCATATTAGAAAGAATAAAAACATTACAATTAAACAAAAATATTTATTCGCTAAACTAAATTATATTTTTGATAAACATGATATGGTAAAAGATGTAAAACATGCAAAATCAGCATACAAATCCTTTGTAAAATTCAACGATGAAATACCTAAAATTTTAGAATTAAGAAGAGACCAAATGCGATAAAACATGGAAATATATTTAGAAAAAGAGAACAAAACAATTCAAAAAGAACTAGAAAATCCAATTGAATTAAAAAAAATATTAAAACAATTAAACATCTCAGTTGAGTCAGTAATACTTGTAAAAAATGATGAAATTACTCTTGAAGATGAAGATGTTTGTAATACTGATAAAATTAAAATTTTATCCGTTGTTTCAGGTGGTTAGAGAATTTTTTTTAAATTCTCTAACCTCCATCATCCATTGGATGATGTGAGGATTAATTTCTGAAAACATTGTTTTCAAAATAATATTAAATAATTTTTAAATTTTTTAATTATAATAAATTATTATCAAAACTTAATTCTTTCAAACACATGAAAAACATTAAAAATGTACTATTTTTACAAAAATAATAATTAAAAATAAATATTTTTCATCAAATAAAAATAAATAAAGTGTAGAAACTATTATTTCTAACTGTAAAATTAAAATATTATATTAAATAATCAAAATATTAGTTTTTAGTATGGGACTTTTTTCAAAAAGTAAAGAAAATGAAGATTTGATGCAAATCGATGAAATAAAACAGGTAAGTACAGAACTTCCAACATCGCCAAGTCTTCCAGAATTAAACGAGCCAATTCAAAGTGCTCCAGTAAATGAATTTAATAATCCATTTGCTCAAAATAATAATAGTGTAAGTAATGAAATGCCAAGTTTAGATTTAAACAATCAAACACAAGCAGCAACACCAATTCCTGCAATGCCAGAGCAAGCAATGCCGCAACTAGACTTAAATCAACCAGCGCAAGTTCCAACACAACAACCACAAGCAACACCGCCAATAGCAGATTTAATGCCTCAAGCAGAACCTCCAGCAATTCAAGAACAACCACAAGCAAATTCAATATTTCAAACAAATCAAACTCCAACAACACAAGACCCATTAGCATCACAACTACCATCAGACCAAACAATACAAACACAAACTGCACCTGTAAAAGAAGTTCAAACTCAACCAAATAGTTTAGAAACAATTGTTCAAAAGCAAGAATACACAAAAGATCAAATTCAAGAATTAGTTGATGAAACAGTTGAACAAGTAATTGAAGAAAGATGGGAACAAATAGTTCAAAAAATTGAAAAAGTAGCTCAATGGAAAGACAAACAAGAGCAACACATAAATTTAATTAAAGAAGATATAATGACAATGAAAGAAAGTTTTGAGAAACTTGAAAAAAGAATAATTGATAAAGTATCATCATACGATAGAAATATTTTAGATGTAAATTCAGAACTAAAAGCATTAGAAAAAGTATTCCAAAAAATTACTCCAACACTAGTTAATAATGTAAATGAATTATCAGCAATTGCAAAATCATTTAAGAAAGATGCAAACACTGAAAAAATTGAATAAATAATTATTAAATTAAAAATAAAAATTAAATTTATTTTTCTTTAGAAAAAAAATTAAAACTACGAGTTTTATTTTTCATAAATAACCCACAATATTCAAACACAAACTCAACACGTTTTGACTCAG
>JABSQY010000059.1 GCA_013215525.1 Nanoarchaeales archaeon
AAAAATAAATTTCAAAAAAAATATAATAAATATAAGTGTGAATTTTAACACACTCTGGCTAGACACACACATAAAGGATGTAAGTTTTGATAGTAACTTTTAAACACATAAGTGGAGTTCAATATTATTAGTTTTGCTAACTATATTTAATCATAATATATTAATTCAATCTTGATAAGATAATACTATCAAAAATTACAATATTATGTGGATTTAGAAGATAAAGTAGAATTAGACGATTTAAGAAGACTTTTTCTAAAACTTATAAAGATAGATGATAAATAGTCTTAAAATCAATATAAAATAAACTAAATTCGTTAAATATATAAACAATAATAATTATGAATGAGTATGACTTCAAAACTTCAAAATAAAAGAGAGGATTTAGTAAATTTATTACTAGAAATTACATTTGTTAAATTAGAAAACAAATATTTTATATTTGAAGTTGAAACCTCAAACTCTGACACTGAATCCAGTGAAAATTGGCACACAATATACCAAATGAAAAACCAAAAACTAAAAGAAGTATACTCACCATCAGAAGAAGTTGAATGCGGATGTTTAGATATATCTGAAAGTTTCAATCGAACAATGAAATATCTTAAAAAAAACAATATAACTCAATTAAACACAATAGTGGGAATAAACTACAAAGGTTTGAATTTATTAGGAGTAGACATGGAACCTACACAATATGATGGTGAAACTGGAATAGACTACTACGCAACAAATTTTATAGATAAAAATGATTGGTGGTTAACAAGTATGCTAAAAAAAGAAAATATTAGTCTAGATGGACCATTTCAAACAAAACATAATATGCTAAGATATATCTAGCAAAAACAACAATTTTGAAAATCACATAATATAGTAAAAAAACACACAATTTTCCCAATTAAAGAAGTGAATAATTTATCTCTATAACAAGTAAAATTAATATAAATTTTAAAAATAAAGAAATGTTTAAAAATACAATTTAATTCTTATATACTATGGATAATATTACATTCTACAAATTTGTAGAAATAAACAACCTTGATGAACTAAAAGAAACCATTTTAGACTTTTGTATAAAAAACGAAATAAAAGGAAAAATTTTAATAGCTAAAGAAGGTATAAGTGGTTACTGTAGTGGAAATGAAAACGCAACTAAAGACTTTAAAGCATTTATGCATAAAATTGAGCAATTTAAAGACTTATGGTTTAAACACAATAAGACTGAAAAAGAAAACTCAAAAAAGATGTTAGTAAAAATAAGAAATGAGATTATAACATTCAAACAAGACTACGACATAACAAAGACTGGAAAATACCTAAAACCAGAAGATTTAGACAAATTATACGAATCAAATGAAGATTTTCTAATCATTGATACAAGAAATGACTACGAATACGAGCAAGGACACTTCAAAAATGCAGTCAAAATTAATAGTCGTGAATTTACTCAATTCCCAGAAGAAGTATTAAAATTAAAAGAACAAGCAAAAGGTAAAAAAGTAGTAACATATTGTACAGGAGGAGTTAGGTGCGAGAAAGCAACAGCCTGGATGAATGAAAATGGATTTGACGATGTATACCAACTAGACGGTGGAGTTATAAACTATGGAATTGAAAGAGGACAAGGAAACTGGGAGGGAAAATGTTTTGTATTTGATGATAGAGGAGCAATAGAAATCGACCCAAAAAAACAAGATATAAAATATAGTCAATGTAGTATCTGCTTTGTGCCATGTGAGAATAATCAAACGTGTCGTGTATGTAATAAAGAATACTTAATGTGTGTAGATTGTGATCCATTAATGGAAAACACATGTTCTAAATTTTGTAGAAATCTAGAAAAAATGAAAGAAGAAAAAATTAAATCAAATAAAGAATATCAAGAACTAAAAGCTAGAGAAGCATCAAATTAAAATAAAGAAGTGAATTAGATATACTTTCAATTTAAAAATCTATGGGAAAAATAAAATAAAAATATTTTTAACAAGATTCACTGATTAAAAGAAGTTATCAAAAATAGTTATTTTCAGAATGTATTGGTGCTTGAAAGTTATTGTCAAAACTAATAATTTTCCAAAATAAAAATAATTAATTCAAAAAGAATTATTGTAATAATTTAATTATGTCTAAAGCGAATTCTTCTGAACTTCTTGGACCTTCTGCAGTAATAACATTTCCATCAACAACACATGACTTATTCAAATATGTAGCTTTAGAATCATTACAAAGTTTTGAAAAACTACCATCATAATTACTCCCAGTACAAGTTTTTCCATCTAAAATCCCCCAATGTAAAAATAATCTAGTTGCAGCGCAAATTGCACTAACCACTTTATTATTTTCAAAATAATAATTAACTAAATCCTCAGTTAACGAATTGTCCATAAAATCTAAAGAACCAATACCTCCAACAAAACAAATCCCATCAAATTCCTTCAATTCATCAGAATATTTTTCAAAATTAAAATCATTTTTAACTTCATAACCAAATCTACCAGTAGATATATCGTGAAATGATACAGATTTAACATCAATATCGTGCTTTTCAAAAAAAGCCTTAGTAACTATATATTCACTATCTCTAAAATCCCTTTGCGCTAATACCATTAATATTTTTTTCATAAAAACAAATAAGTGATGAAATTATATAAATAGTATGTTTAAAAATGAGATAAAAAATAAGAAAAAATACAAAAAATAAAGTGTGATTTAAAGTTCATAATTAAATAAGACATAAGATTATAATAAACATTATTGATTAAATATTATTGTCAAAACCAATTATATTCGAAATTTGAAAATACTTGAAAGTTATTATCAAAAACAATTATTTTCGACAATAAAAAAATATGTGAATAATTATTCTAAACTAATACACTGACACAGAACAAAACCATCTTTTACAGCTTTTTTAGAATCTCCAAAGAATTCTCTATTTTGATCATTAATTTTCTTTGCAAACCCACAATCAAAGTAATGAACCTTCATTGAACTCTTATTACCAATAAAAGTCTTATCTTTTCCTAAAGGATTTTGCTTCTCACCAATATTAACTCTATTCTCTGTAATTAGAATTAATAACTCCTTATTAGACTTCTCTAAAGCATCAATTCTCTCTAAAAGGTATAAATTATCTTGTTTTACCTTATCAAATCCTTCTTTAACTAAATCAAATTCATATTCAATATCTGTAACCATAATTCTATTACTACTCGTGAGTTTATAAGTTTTACTTTTATATATTACTCTAAATTCAAAGTTTTAACAACAATATCTTTTTGAGTAACAACCATAACTTCCACAGGACTTGTAGCAGCACCCAAACAACCTGAAACATCAAAGAACTCGAAACCCGACACATCTCCAGACAAACCACAATCTAACTGATTAATAGAAATTGATTTAATCTCAATATTCGAATCCGAATAAACATATAAATTATCTCCAATTAAACTCTGTATTTTAATAGAATCTAAAGATACTTTAAACTTATCATTATTTTCAACTAAAAAATCATTTGTAAAAGATGTTTGCCAATCAGAATAAATAATAACAGATAATATAGAAACCACAAGTAACAAACTTAATGCAATAATAGAAGAAATAGCATTTTTAAACATAAACATAACTATAATGTAGAAATCCATTATATAAAAGTATGTTAAAACAATTAAGTTAATTTAAGAGTATAACAACTAAAATTAAAGATAAATCTTTTTAAACACAAATTGAAATAAACAACTATGTTAAACAAAATTTTATTAAAAAATTATCTACTCGACAAATCAAATGATTTAATACTAATCAAATTATTTCTATCATTTGGTATGGCAATAATATCTATTCTACCTACACTATACCTTAGACACCTAGGTCTTTCAAATTCTGAAATCGGATTACTAATGGGTGGAACCCTATTTTTATCAATATTAATTTCAATGTTTACAACAGCATTTTTAGAAAGAATAAATGAATATAAAATATTTGTAACATCAATCATAGTTCCTGCGATATGTTTAGTATTTATATTAATATTTGAAAACTTATACTTTTTTATATTCTATTTAATACTTCTAAGTATATTTAACACATTTAAAAATAACTCTTTTTCAATAATTTTTAGAGATGTAACTAAAAAAAGTGAATACTCTAAAAAGCAAGGTTTAATGTACGCTTTACTAAATATAGGTTGGTTTGTTGGTCCACTATTAGCTGGATTAATACTTGAAAATTATTCATTCTTTGAAACATTTGGACTTGCACTAATGTTTATAACAATAAGTATAATAATTTCATTAGCAATTAAATTTGATTTAAAAGTAAAAGATAGAATAATTTATGACAATAATATAATAGAAAATTTCAAATACTACATTAAAAGAAAAAAATTAAACAAAGCATATTTAATAAATTTTGGAAGTGGAATATGGTACACATTAATATTTACATTTATGCCACTATACATACTTGACTCTGGATTAGGTGAGGCATGGGTTGGAATTTTTATATCTTTAACTCAACTACCATTAGTATTAATTCAATTAAAACTTGGATATTTTATTGAAAAATTTGGAACAAAAAACTTAATGAAATACTCATACATATATTTAATAATTGTATCAATACTATGTTTTATATCTCCAAATGTCTACACGATTATGGTACTACTAATGTCAACAGCAGTCGCATTAGGATTCATAGAACCACTTAGAGACATATACTTTTTTAAAAGTGTAAAATCAATTGATGAAGAAAAAACATATCCAATATTTAATACTGCATCACCACTAGGAGCAGTATTTGGAAGATTATTTTTATCATACATTGTATTATTATTTGCATTTGAATATATCTTTTTAACAATGGGAATTTTAATGTTAATCTTCGCAGGAGTTTGTTATACATTAAAAAATTATAATAATTAATTAAATTCATAAAAGATAAAAACTATAAATTAAAAAATAAAAGTTACATAAAAAATAATAATTCATTAATAATTTAATGAAGTTTTTTATCTGTCCCATCAGATAAAACAAAATACTCTGGGTCATTAGAAGAATTCACAACATGTTCATTAAACCTTTTGTTTGACTTTGATAAAATACTTTTACAATCATCACTTAAATGTTTCAAATAAACTTCTTTTCCTGCTTTTTCATATTTCTTAACTAATTTCTCAATACACTCAATTGCAGAATGGTCACAAATTCTTGAATCTTTAAACTCAATCTCAATCTTTTTAGGATCAGAACTAACATCAAATCTAGATATAAAATCAGTAATAGAACCAAAAAATAATGGCCCCCAAACTTCATACACTTTAACACCTTTCTTATTCTCATATATTCTTAAATGTATACGTGTCGCATTATCCCAACTAAACATAAGAGCAGACACAATAACTCCTGCAATCACAGCAATTGCTAAATCAAAAACAACAGTCATCCCAGAAACTAAAACTAAAACAAAAGCGTCACCCTTTGGAATTTTATTAAGAATTTCAAAACTACTCCAAGCGAAAGTTCCAATAACTACCATAAACATAACACCTACAAGTGCTGCTACAGGAATAATCTCTATTAACCCAGATAAAAATAGAATAAATGCTAATAACGCTAAAGCTGCAATGATACCAGATGCTCGACCACGACCACCACTTTCAACATTAATTAAACTTTGACCAATCATTGCGCAACCTCCCATCCCACCAAATAATCCAGTAACAATATTTGCAGAACCTTGAGCAACACACTCACGATTAGATTGTCCACGTGTCCCTGTAATCTCATCAAGTAAATTTAAAGTCATTAAAGATTCAATTAATCCAATCGCTGCTAAAATTAAAGCATATGGTAAAATAAAATATAAAGTTTCTAAATTAAAAGGAATAAAGCTAAAAATTTCAGTTTGAAAAACTGGAAGTCCACCAGACAAACCAGTACCACCACCGTCACGAATCATACTTCCAACTGTACTAACATTTAATTTAGCAACAATTGCAATAACTGTAACAGTTACAATAGCTACAAGAGCTGCTGGAATTTTACGAGTATATTTAGGTAAAATAAACATAATTACCATAGTTAACAATACAAGCCCTGCCATCGACAACAACGCAGTTCCAACAAGCCACTCTCCAGTAACCGTATTCTTAAACATTCCAACTTGAGATAAAAAGATAACAATTGCTAAACCATTAACAAATCCCATCATAACTGGATGAGGAATTAAACGTACAAATTTTCCTAATTTAAATAAACCTGCAAGAATTTGAAAAGAACCCATCAAAATCACAGTTAAAAATAAATAATAAACTCCAAGACCAATAATTGGATTATCCATTAATAGACCCATTTCATTACCTTTAGCAACCAAACTTACCATCACAACAGCAAGTGCTCCTGTAGCCCCTGAAATCATACCAGGACGTCCTCCAAAAATTGATGTAATCAACCCAATCATAAAAGCTGCATACAAACCAACAAGTGGATCAACTCCTGCAACAAATGCAAACGCCACTGCCTCAGGAACTAAAGCAAGCGCTACAGTTAACCCAGACAAAGCATCATTTTTAAGACTCATAGTCTTATTTTTTAAATAATTAAACATACTATAAAAAAACAATTTTGAGATTATAAACAAAAGGTGTGAATTTGGTTAAACATATACTGAGGAGAATTAATAAATAGATATTATTAAAATAAAAATATTAATATTAAACCAAAAACAACAAACACAGAACTTACTCCAAAACTAGGTAAACCTGAAACAGAAACTCCACTACTAGGTGTTGGAGTTGATGGAGGCGTAACTGGAACATCCCAAACATGACCAGCTAAACCAGTTCCAGTAAAATTCCAAATACTTGTGTCCCATAAATCAATTGGAGAATTAAGAGTATCATAAAAATAATTTAAATTTGTAGATGTATAAATGTCTAAAGAACCACCAATAAAATCTCCAATACTAACATTAAGATTATTAGAAGTATTAAGCCAATAAGAATTGGTAATTACTCCACTATATTGATATCCAATTAATCCTCCAAGAGTTATAGTTCCAGAAATATTAGAAATACTATAAGAATTAGAAATATCTCCTGCATTAAAACCAACAAGCCCACCAATAAGACCAGTCCCAGTAATATCAGACACACTATAAGAATTAGAAATATCTCCCTGATAAGTGTCTCCGACAAGTCCTCCAAGTTCAGTATCTCCAAAAACAGTTGAAATACTATAAGAATTCAAAATATTACCATATGTATTACTACCGACAAGACCACCAACAAAAGAATTACCAGAAACAGTTGAAATACTATAAGAATTAGAAATATTCCCATAGTTATTTCCAACAAGCCCACCAACTATAGACTCCCCGAGTATATTTGAAATAGTCATAGTATTTGAGATACTACCTTTATTATTTCCAACAAGACCTCCCACAGAATTACCATCCGAGATATTAACATTAACATATTTCAAACTTAGATTATAAATATGTCCTGGCGAAACTATATATCCAAATAAACCCCACCCATCATCCGTAGTCGTATAATTAAAAATTTCAATATTAGAAATCTCAAGATTATTTCCATTAAAATCTCCAATGAAAGGTTTATCTATAGAACCTCCAAATAAATTACACTCACCATCACAAGGACCACCACCAATAGGTTTAAAATTTAAAATAGATGAACAATCTAAATTATTATTTAAAATATAATTTGAATTTAAATTAGAATCTGAAAAAGAAATATTCTCAAGTTCAACACAAGTAGAAATTATATATGGAGTACCAGAACTTCCAGTCCCACCACTAAAAGAATATAATGGAATAACTAAAGTTAATGATAAAAAAATCATAAAAAAAGTTTTAATAAAAATATACATAAATATAAATTAGCATATAAATATAAAAAATATTGTAACTTGTTAAAGATGTGAATTTAAAGTACAATATATCAACTATTATAGAAATAAAGAAAATATCTCTAAAACATAAGTATAAAATAAATATATGAGTTTATGATTAGTTAATTATCTCAATACTAAAAGGTTTATCAAGATTAGATTTATTCCAAGTACTTAAAGAGTTTGAAAAAGTATGAGCTGAACCATAAACTAAATTAACTATTCCCTTAGTAGAAACAGAATACTCATCGATTAATTCCAAAGCTCTCTGTTCTCGTCCATCAACAAGTTCTTTATTAAAAGTTTCCAAAGATGTTAAATATTCATCATATATATTTAAATCAAAACCTAAATTAAAAGCTAATTCTCTATTTTCAGTCATAAATAAAAATAAATTAGGATTTGTATCACCTATAAGATTTCTATATAAATCTGTACTTTCAGCCATAATTTTTAAATATAATTTAGAATTTTTATCATTCTCAAGAGGAATAAAATCAGCATCATAATTAGTAGCTAACTTAAAAGCTGCACCAACTAAAAAAGATATATTCTCTGCTCCAAAATAATCAAATTTACTCTCAATATATGCTGTTTTTTCAAGAGTTAAATCACAAATATTGCCAAAAATTATGTTTTTAATTATCGAATTAGAAATTTTTAAAGAATCCCTTGAAGCTTCTAAAAATGATTTTTCTGTTAAACCTTCAACAGCTAACTGAGTATTCCCTTTTTCAAAACTTGAAACTAACTTTTGATAAACTAATTTTTGAGATTCTATTATTTTAAAAATACTTTCATCACTAAGTTTTGAAAACACATCAGAAAATGAATGTATTTGTGGAAACAAAAGGATTTTACGTTCTAAAGAATCTTTCATAAATAAATATATTAATATAATTTTATAAATGTTACTCCTGACATAAAATATTAATTTGTGTCATGACTAATAATTGTGAAAAATAAAGAAATCTTTAAAAATACACTTTTATTTTATATACTATGGATAACATTACATTCTATAAATTTGTAGAAATAAACAACCTTGATGAACTAAAAGAAACCATTCTAGACTTTTGTATAAAAAACGAAATTAAAGGTAAAATTTTAATAGCAAAAGAAGGTATAAGTGGATACTGTAGTGGAAATGAGAAAGGAACTAAAGACTTTAAAGACTTTATGCACAACATTGAACAATTTAAAGATTTATGGTTTAAACACAATAAAACTGAAAAAGAAAACTCTAAAAAGATGTTAGTAAAGATTAGAAATGAGATTATCACATTCAAACAAGACTACGACATAACAAAAACAGGAAAATACCTAAAACCTGAAGAATTAGATAAGTTATACGAATGAAATGAAGACTTTTTAATAATTGATACAAGAAATGATTACGAGTACGAACAAGGACACTTCAAAAATGCTGTTAAAATAAATAGTCGTGAGTTTACTCAATTCCCTAAGGAAGTATTAAAATTAAAAGAACAAGCTAAAGGTAAAAAAGTAGTTACATATTGTACAGGAGGAGTTAGATGCGAGAAAGCAACTGCTTGGATGAATGAAAATGGATTTGATGACGTGTACCAATTAGACGGTGGAGTTATTAATTATGGAATTAAAAGAGGACAAGGTAACTGGGAAGGAAAATGTTTTGTATTTGATGATAGAGGAGCAATAGAAATTGACACAAAGAAACAAGATATAAAATATAGTCAATGTAATATCTGTTTTGTACCATGTGAAAATAATCAAACATGTCGCGTATGTAATAAAGAATATTTAATGTGTGCTGATTGTGACCCATTAATGGAAAATACATGTTCTAAATTTTGTAGAAATCTAGAAAAAATGAAAGAAGAAAAAATTAAATCAAATAAAGAATACCAAGAACTAAAAGCTAGAGAAGCATCAAATTAAAAAATATTTTTAGATACTTATTTGTTACGAATTACTTTATATCTTGGCATTATCTCCTGATATAAATCTTCAAACTTAGAAGTATCACCTAAATCAATTAACTCAAAGCCATAAGCACATAATTTTTCATATTCAGTTAAATTAGTCAAACTACTAGTACAAATTTTTTCTAAAGAAATAAATAAACATGAAGTAAACTCAGTTTTAGGAAATAATGCTTTAGTTAATTTATGTTTACTATCAAAATAAGTTGAAACTTTCTTAGCAGTATTAAAAGTTCCTTTTCCACTCTTAACTTCTACAGAAATAATTCTATTATCAATTTTTCCTAAATAATCAATTTCACCCAAACAAGTATTATTAGGAGCAGTAACTTTCAAACCAGACGGCCCACGTTCAACAATATCTAATTTAGAAATATCTAAAAAATCACCAGACACATAAGTTTTTTGGAATTCTGGAATACCTTCAATCCAAGTTTTTACATAATTTTCACAAATTAAAGAGATTATAGAATTCCTATTTTTAGTAATTCCGAAATTTAAACCCTTAATTAAATCAAATTCTATACTAGGTCGATTATCCATAATTAATTGATTTAAAGTCATAATAGTAACATAAGTAGGTTATAGTTTATATAATTACTCCTATCAGTTACAACAATTCATAGTTAGTTAGTTATATCATTTAAAGTGAAAAAATACTGATATTAAATAAAATTCTTGAAAGTAGACAAACACGCGACAGCCATTTTTCACATCAATTAAAATCTCGTTTTCAGATTTGTGATAGAGTGCTGAAATTCAGACACCCAATTATAGCATTGCTATATTGGTTAGTGTCTTAATTTTAGTACACTAGTGCCAATG
>JABSQY010000060.1 GCA_013215525.1 Nanoarchaeales archaeon
AGGAGGAAAATATCTTAAAGAAACATTAAGTTTTAATTCAAATGAAGATACAAATAAAGATATAAAATATGTTTATTTAAATTTAGGGTTTAATTATCTTAAAATGGGAGAATATGAAAATGCCTTACAATATTATAAACTTATTTTAAATGATTTTAAAGAAATTAGTGATATTTTAGATATTAATGTAAATGCTAGCATTTGTTTGTCTGAATTAAAAAGATTTGAAGAATCTATAGAATTTCTATTAAAAGCATTAGATATTGATTCTGAATGTGTTAATCCTATGTTTTTATTAGCTTATAATTATTTCAATTTGAAAAAATATAATGATGCTATTTTTTGGACTAAAAAAGTTGAAAAAATAAATCCAGACTATCCTGATTTAAAAGAATTGATTAAGTCTTTAAAAAAGCAAGTTAATGTGTTAAGAGTTGTAAATAAGAAAAACTAATTTAAAGATTAGGAATATATACTTCTTTACAAGTTTCTTCAATATTTCTTCTTCTATTTGCTCCCTGATTTGAAATCTTTTCTGCTTTTTCTTGAGAGAAAGCTCTTGAAAAGTGTTTATATTCATCAGAATCTCTTGTTTCATAAAGACTCATCATTTCAGACCTTCTAATTGTAGTTGCGTCATTAGTTGCTAGAGAATTCTCTTCAGGAAATGTTGAATAAAAAGATTGTTCCATTTTAGTTTTAACACAAGTTGAATATTCTTTATTTTTTTGATTCATAAAATTATTAGTTTCAAGACCTAAAAAAACTAAAAAAGCTAATCCTCCAAAAATTTTAATTAATTTACTCATAAAATTATTACTATGTAGTACTTTATAAATATTTTCTTATGTCGGATTCAAAGTAGTAACGAATTTAAATAGTTTGAAATAAATGAATTAACTCTAAACTATTTCAAAATTGGCTCCGCGAAATGACTACTTTTATTTAGCCTCGCTTTGCTCGAAACTTTGTAAAACTCAAGTGCCGTCTTGCAGACTCTCGCAAGCTCGCAGGACATATCAAACTATTATGAGGAAATTCCTGCCGAATTTCCCAAATTTCTACGAAACTTCTCATAATGTTATTCGTTACATATAAATATATTCGAATAAACAAAAACGCAATGGCAGGACACAAAGCGACAGCCACATTCGCCTATTTTTAATTCTCGTTTTCAGATTTGTGCTGTAGTGCTGAAATTATGGTGCCCGATTAATAGCATTGCTATATCGGATAGTGCCATAATTTTAGTGCTACAGTGCTAATATGTAAACTCTGTGTAAGTATAATCTCACAGTGTCCAGAATGAAGCAAAGCGTAATGACTGCACTTCGCACAGCGAGACAAAAAAAATAAAAAACAAAAATACAATTCAAAGAATTTATAAAGATAAAAATAGAAGAATAATTATGACAAACCTAGATAGTAAAGAATTAATTAAAAGATTTCATGGCTTCTTCGACGAACACATGAGACGAGAAATTAGACAAGCTATCCACAAAGAAGACGACGTCCTCCCAATTGATTTTTTTGAAATCTCCCAATACGACCACGCTCTAGGAGAAGAACTACTAGAACGACCAATTGATGTACTTGAAATAATTAACCTAACTCTTAAACAATTCGCAGACGATGCTGAATCAAAATCACCAATCGCAAGACTTACAACTCTCCCATCAACAGAATACAAACTAATAAGAGATATCAGAAGTGAAGACATCGGAAAACTAGTATTAGTAGAAGGAATCGTAATCAGAAAGACAGATGTTAGACCTCAACTAACACATTTAGAATACCTATGCACAAACCCAGACTGTACATATTCAACAGAAAGATTAAGACTACCTCAAACTGAAGAGAAAATGACAACCCTAAAAGCGTGTCCTCGATGTAAAGCGCCTATTGACATTGTAAAAAAAATCAGAGTAGATAGTCAAGGACTACTTTTAGGAGAAAACCCAAACCACCTAGACAACAGTGGAGACCAACCAAAAAGAATGAACGTCCTACTCCAAGATGATTTAGTATCCCCATTCAAAGAAAACCGTTCAAACCCAGGGACAGAAGTATACGTAATAGGACTTGTAAAAGATATAAACAAACAAACAAGAGCAGGAAGTGACTCTGTAAACTTTGACTTAATAATTGAAGGACACTACATCGACCGTTCATCCTCAGACTTATCAGAAATTAATCTTGATAAAGAAGACATAGATAAAATCAAAGAACTTGCAGCAAACCCAGACGTATATGACATGTTAACTGATAATTTTGCTAAAGCAATATATGGAAACACAAGAATCAAAGAAGCACTAATTCTACAACTATTTGGAGGAGCACCAAAAATTAAAGGAGATGGTACAAAAATCCGTGGAGACATGCACATGTTACTAATTGGAGATCCAGGAGCTGCAAAATCTCAAATGCTAAAAGCATCAACAAGAATTGCGCCACGTTCAACATTTGTATCCGGAAAATCCGCAACAGGAGCGGGACTTATCGCAGCAGTAGTTAAAGATGAACTAACAGGAGGTTGGGCACTAGAAGCTGGAGCAATGGTTCTTGCAAGTGGTGGACTATGTTGTATCGATGAAATGGATAAAATGTCTGAAGAAGACACATCATCTATGCACGAAGCGCTAGAACAACAAACAGTATCAATCGCAAAAGCAAACATTAGAGCAACACTAAAATGTGAAACAACAGTTCTTGCAGCAGCCAATCCAAAACACGGAAGATTCGACCCATATGGAGACATTGGAAAACAAATTAACTTCCCACCAGCACTTATCTCAAGATTCGATTTAATCTTTGTATTAAGAGATATCCCAGATAAAAAATTAGATGGAATGATTGCAGAACACATCTTAGCAACAAACATGGATTTATCCGCGACAATCGCAGAATTAACACCTGAGTTTTTTAAAAAATATTTAGCATACGCAAAAGCTACATCAAGTCCAGTATTAACAAGACCAGCAATTGATTTAATTAAAGAATTTTACGTAAGAATTAGAAGTTCTGGAGCAGATGAAGAAGGTGAAGCAATCAAAGCAGTACCAATGACTGCAAGACAACTAGAAGCAATTGTAAGAATGTCTGAAGCATACGCTAAAGTTAAATTAAAAAAATTAGTTGAAGCTGAAGATGCGCAAAAAGCAATTGATATGTTAATGTATTGTTTAGAAAGATTAGGAGTAATGGACAAGGATGGGAAAATGGACATTGACAAATTAACAACAGGAGTAACTGCTGGTGTGCGTAACCAACTAAAGAACATTTTAGATATTATGGACAAATTAGAAACAGAATTACCAGAAGTTAAAATGGATGACATTTGTGATATGGCTGAAGAAAAATTAAAAATGACAAGAAGAGATGTTATAAAAGTAGTTGAAAATTTAAAGAAAGAAGGTGCAATCTTTGAACCTCGAAAAAATATTTATAAAACTTTATGATATCTTTGATTCTTAATGAATAATTTTTAATTTTCATTAAGGATTAGAAATATTTCATTTCTTTATCATAACAGTTTAGAAATTTGAAACAAATTTCTTGACACTTTAAACTTTTAACATAATAAAACTAATTAAATAAAATTTTCCAAAAATAAAATATGAAAAATAAAATATGAAAAATAAATTAATAATTGTTCACGGAGCAACAGCATTAAGTTCCAAAAATAAAATTATCCAAAAGATAATCTCAAATATATATAAATATATATTTAATTATATTCCCGAATATAATAAAATTAATCCATGGATAAATAAGTTTTCAAAATCAGAATTTGAAATAATTGAATTCAAATGGGATGGAAAAATAATTCCATATGATATACCGAAAGCATCTCAAAAACTATCAGAAATTCTCAAATTATCACAAAATCAAAACATATTCTTTTTAACAGAAAGTATTGGAACTGAAATTACATTATCAGCAATTCAAAAATTAGAGTTTAAAGATAATATTAAAAAAATTGTATCAATTTGTCCAGTTAATAAACCAAGAACTATAAATGATTTTTCAATGACAATATTAAATTCCAAAAGTGATACATTTGCAAACTTTGCAAATAAATTTTTATGGCCAAGTAAAATGTTTAAAAAACTAAACGGAGATATCGAAAATATAAAATTAGAAAATATCAGACACGACCAGTTCTTACCTAATTTTAAAATAAATAATAAAGAAACTTTATTAAATTTAATTAAAAACAAATTCAATGAATATGAATATGAATAAACAGTCAAACACAATAGAAGAAATAAACAACAAATGTTTCAAACCAAACAACTACACAATTTCAAAACTTGTAATCAAAAAAATTATTGAAACAAAATAAATGTAGAATTTTAAAGAATATGTTTATAAATAAATAAAATTATATTAAGTTTATGTCAAATAAGAATAAAATTTTATTTATAATCATATCCATAATCTTCTTAAATATTTCCACAAATATTTTCGCAGAAAATGAATTAGATCCAAAAGAACTCCCACTTATTCAAGTTGAAAATTTTGAATATCAAGGAGCATTTACTTTTAAAGAACAAAAAGGAGTATCATCCCTAGCTTATACAAATGGTAAAATTGCAGTAAACCCAAAAACAAACTCAATATTTATAATTGGACACGACCATAAAGATGCAATAGCAGAATATGAAATTCCTCAATTAAAAATTGATAACAATACTCAAAATCTAAACACAGCAGTTCAAATTCAAAATTTTTCATATTTACTAAGTAGAGTTATAAATAATTCAGAAAATCATGATGTTCTTGGAGGTTTAATTGTTATTGATAATCAATTAATTTTTCATAGTTATAAATATTATAACGCTGCAGCAAATAATATAAAAACAACCTCAATATTAAGAAATATAAGTGATTTAGAAAATTCACCAATAGATGGAATGTTTTCAATTCAGGGAAAGGCACACTTAATTTCTTGGATGTCAAAAATTCCAAGTATTTGGCAATCTTATCTAGGAGGAGATTTAATTTCAGGAGCATCAAGTACTATCCCAATTGATTCAAGAAGTAGTATGGGTCCAAGTGCATTTGCATTAAATTTGTCAGACATATTATCAGTTTCAAATTATTCTGAAATTATCCCAACAATAAAATTACTTGATTTTGATTTACAACACATTTTATCAACAACTCAAGCAGGTTGGGAACATTATTGGACTTGGAAATCAGAAAATCAATATAATTATAAAGGTAAAATTGAATGTGATATGTCAACTCACATTTGTAATTATAATGCGTCATTAGTTTTGGATGTTGAAAATATTTGGAATTCAGCATCAGGAACATCTTTTGGATTCATCATTCCAGGAACTAGAACATATGCAACAATTGGTGGAACAGGAATGCTTAATGCAGGAGGAGGATATAAAATTACTCAATCAAATGGGAATGTTTGCGGAGGTCCTTGTACATATGAACCACTTGATTTAGATTATTATATTTGGCTTTGGGACGTTAACGATTTTCTAGATGTTAAAAATGGATTAAAACAATCATATGAAGTAAAACCATATTATCACGGAAACTTTCAAGCACCATATGTATTAAATCATGATGGCACTAAAAAAAATAGAATTACTGGAGGTAGTTATGATGAAATAAATGAAATATTATATTTATCTTTAAATAAAGCTCACTATGTAGACGCATACTCTGATATCCCAGTAATTATAGCATATAAAATATCAAATGAAGATATTCCATCAATTCCAGTATGTGGAAATGGAATTATTGAAACAGGAGAAGAATGTGACACATTAAATTTAAATGATAAAACTTGTAATGATTTTAACTTTGATAAAGGAAGTTTAAGTTGTAATTATAGTTGTAAAATTGAAACTAATTTATGTGAAATGAATACAATCCCAAATAATGAAAATGAAGATAATGATGATGAAAATGAAAATGAAAAAATAGATGATAAAAAATATAAAACAACAACATCACAAAATTCATACACCCAAACACAAAGAACAAAAATTATGAGTTTAACAAAATCAAATCAAAATTATTGTGAAAATAAATTTGAATATTCAGATTGGAGTATATGTGAAAACAATATTCAAACTAGAGAAATTATAGATTTAAATGAATGTATGCAAAATAGAATTGAAACAAAAAAATGTGAAAATATAAATTTTGAATTTAAAAATAAAAATTTTTTAAAAGAAAAATTAAAAAATGATTCAGACTTAAATAACTCCAAAATTGAAAATATAACAAATAAAGCAAATAATGAAAATAAAATAAATAAAAGCGAAATTTTAATTATTTCATTAATTTCAACATTTATAATTTTTTTAATTTCATTAATAATATTTAAAATTAAAAAATAAATTTTTTATTTTTCAAAAAATTTTCAAATTTAAGTAAATCAAATTTAATTAATTTTTTCAAAAAAAAATAACGAAAAATAGAATAAACTAACATTAAACCAAAACTTTTATAAAGGGTTCAAAACTAATTATATTTACCGAGTTAAACACTTGTGTTACTCGGCCCTGTGGTCTAGTGGTTATGACGTTGCCCTTACAAGGCGAAGATCGCCGGTTCAACTCCGGCCAGGGCCACTCAAAGTATGCCTCCAACATTTGTTGGAGGATGACTTATGATTAAATCCAATTCTAAATACAAATTTCAAACATACATAAAATTTTACTATTTTCAAAAACAAAATCTCCTAGCGAACTTTATAGTGTATACTATATTAAACTATAAATTAAAGAGATCATCAATATCATCTTGTGACGCCAAATCAACATTTTTATCAATATTATTTTTAGAATTAGAAGACTTAGTATTATAAGAAAAAAAGTCATCATGGTTTTCTTCTTTATTTTCAAATTCTTTTTTCTTTAATTCGCTCAAAGCAAGTTGGCACTCCTTAGCTAAACCACTTTTATAAAATATTTTTAAACTAGAAATAACTTTAGTTTTATTACAACGCAGACATTTTAAAGATTTACTAGCACCAGTTACCTGAAACAAAAAACAACTTGGACACTTCACAACACGAAATATTTTTACAATCATAAAATAAAAATAGTTTATTAGTATTTAAAATTTATTTACTAATTAAGAAAATTCATGAATTTTGAATGATTTAATTCAACTTGTTTAGAATAAACTGCTAAATCCATAACAATAGTAGGATTTTGACTATCAACCATTGAAATAATGTCTTCAATAAAGTCCATACCTTCCAATAACTTATCAACTAATTTTCCCTCATTTGAGTTTTTAGTATAAAATGAGTCTCCTTTAGCATATAAAATATCAATTTTATTATGTTTTTTCCATAATATATTTTTAGAAACACTATTTCTTTCATCTATATTAGATATATATTTTCTAGAATTTACATTATACAAACAATTTAAAAATCCAGTATCAGATATTCCATCTAAACTATCAGGTAATTTAACTTTATAAGGTACTGATCCTGCAACTAAAGAATTTAAATCCAAGAAAGGATTTGAACTAGGAGTTAAGATTTTAACATTTTCTGATACATCAGCATAAAAGTCAGTAGGTAAAAATAATCCTTCATTTTTAAATACTCTACCCATATTTGGAAATAATATATCCTCCATGTATTGTTCTGCTGTATCAAAATGTTTAAGAAAACCCTCAATATTTTGTTTTTTTAATTCCCTATTTAAAGCAATTAACTCTTCAGGATTATCATGAAAAGCTGCAGTAAATAAAGTTTTAACATCAGTAATTCCAGATTTTAATAACAAAATACACATCCTCAAAGGATGCCTAGCATAAGGGATTTCTGAAATTTTTCTTCCACCAAAATCTTCTTTATCAGTATGATTACCTTCAAAAAAAATATAAGGATGTGCTAAAGAAATAAAATAAGGTAAATAATTAATAAGTTTTTTGTCATTTTCAGAGATGTTTAAACTAGAGGAATTTAATAAATTTCTAAAAATATCAGTAGTAGTTTTATAATGAGTATTTTCTCTAACCAACCTTGAATTATAACGAGTCATTTTATATTTAATATAAGAAATACAAAGTAAGTTATAAATATATTCATTTTGTCGTCACTATTAAGTACATAACTCAAAACAACATAAACCAGAACGCACCCATAAACTTAACTTTATAAAGTATAAATTATTTTTTTTACTATATAAACTACAAAATTAATTATATATTTAACAATATACAATTATATGTAAACAATTTTATATAATATTTTAAAATGGCAAAAGATTTAGGTCAAGCAGTGATGGAAGCTATGAAGATTCCATCCAAAATTAGAAATATTGCAATCGCAGCACACATTGATCACGGTAAAACAACTTTATCAGACAATTTATTAGCTGGGGCTGGTATGATCTCCAAAGAGTTAGCAGGAGAACAAAGATTTATGGATTCCCATAATGATGAAGCTGAGAGAGGAATTACAATTGATAGTGCAAACGTATCCATGGTACACACTGTAGAAGGAGACGACTACTTAATCAATTTAATTGATACTCCAGGTCACGTAGATTTTGGTGGAGATGTAACAAGAGCAATGAGAGCTGTTGATGGTGCTGTAGTATTATCATGTGCTGTTGAAGGAATTATGCCTCAAACTGAGACTGTTCTAAGACAAGCTTTAAAAGAGAAAGTAAGACCAATTTTATTTATTAATAAAGCTGATAGATTAATTAAAGAATTAAAATTAACTCCAGAAATGATGCAAAAGAAATTTATTTCAATCATTGAAGAATTAAATGTTTTAATTACAAAAATTGCACCACCTGAATTTAAGCAAAAATGGCAAGTTTCAGTTTTAGACGGTTCCGTATGTTTCGGTTCTGCATACTCTAACTGGGCTTTATCAGTTCCATACATGCAAAAGAAAGGTTTAAGTTTCAAATCTGCAATCGAATTATACGAAGGTGAAGATGATGCTGCAATTAAGGAAAAAGTAAAAGAATTTGCAACTAAAGCTCCATTACATGAAGTTTTATTAAATGCTGTTGTACAACACCTACCTAATCCAGTTGATGCTCAAAAGTATAGAATTCCATTAATTTGGGGTGGAGACTTAGAGACTGAAGAAATTGCTAAATCATTAATTACGTGTGATCCTAAAGGAGGATTAGCTTTTGTTGTAACTAAAATTACACAAGATAAGCACGCAGGTGAAGTATGTACTGGACGTATGTTCTCAGGAACAGTTAGAAAAGGTATGGAAGTTGTATCTTCTGGTGGAAAGAAAGGTAGAATCCAATCTGTATTCATTTCAAAAGGACCTCAAAGAATTCAAATCGAAGAAGCTGTTGCAGGAAACATTCTTGGAATTTCAGGAGTTAAAGATATTACTGTTGGAGAAACAGTTTCATCTAAACCAATGACACCATTTGAAGAAATTACACACATTTTCGAACCAGTTGTAACTGTTGCTGTTCAAGCAAAAAGACCAGCTGATTTACCTAAAATGGTTGAAGTATTAAAAGTAGTTGGAAAAGAAGATCCTTCTTTAAAGATTACAATTAATGAAGAAACTGGAGAATTCCTAATTGCAGGTATGGGTGAATTACACCTAGAAGTTGTAACTAACAGAATTAAGGATGAAAAAGAAATGGAAATTATTGTATCACCTCCTATTGTTGTATATAGAGAAGCAGTTACTAAGAAATCCATTGAAGTTGAAGGAAAATCTCCTAATAAGCACAACAAGTTCTATATGACTTTAGAACCATTAAACGAATCTTTCGCTGCGGCAATTAAAGAAGGACACGTTAAACCAGGAAGAATTAAGAAGAAAGATAGAGCTTTATGGGATTCATTTGTTGAATACGGTTTAGATAAAGAAGAAGCTGAGAAAGTTAAAGATATTTTCCAAGGTTCAATTTTTATTGATATGACTAGAGGAGTTGTAGCATTAAACGAAGTTATGGAATTAGTTTTAGACGGTTTCGAACAAGTTATGAAGGCTGGACCTTTAGCAAGAGAAGCTTGTGTAAACTTTAAGATTAAGTTAATGGATGTATCTTTACACGAAGATGCAATTCACAGAGGACCTGGTCAAGTATATCCTGCTATGAGAGATGGATTAAAATTAGCTATTGCTGAAGCTGGACCAATGTTATTTGAGCCAGTTCAAACTCTACAAATTGATTGTTCACAAGATATGATGGGACCTGTTTCATCTGTTGTAAACAATAGACGTGGACAAGTTTTAGATATGATTATGGATGAAGATAACTTATCAATTATTGCGAAAGTTCCTGTTGCAGAAACTTTTGGAATGACTGGAGATATTAGAAGTGCAACTTCAGGTAAAGGAAGTTTCTTTGTAAAGAATCAAACTTTTGAAAAATTACCAAGAGAATTCCAAGCAACTATTATTAAACAAATTAGAGAGAGAAAAGGATTATCAGAAAACCAATAATTTCGTAAGAAATTATTTTCTAAATCTTTTGAAAAATATAAAAATTATATTTTTCAATACTTTTTACAATTAAAACAAATTAACAAATATTCTTGAGTTCAAAATAAAAAACATTTAATTTACATAATTTTATAAAATCATAAAATGAAAATATAATATGTACTTTCCAACGTGGTTTATTTATATTTTAATAGCTTTAATATTTAGATGAATTAGTTCAACTTTAACTAAAGTTAT
>JABSQY010000061.1 GCA_013215525.1 Nanoarchaeales archaeon
AACCGGACTGATTAATAAAATGAAGAAATAATTAGTGTGCTTTGGTTTAAGTTATAGTTGAATCCATTCGAATATGTTGAGGTTGAGTTAAGGTTTCAAAAATCGTTTTTCAGCCCAGTTGCCAAATTTGATTTTATTTAATATGTATATTGATAAAAAAAATGAATCTAAATCAAATTATAATTTATGGAAAGAATCAAGTGAAAAATACGATAATTTAAATCAAAAATATATGTTAAAAGTTGAAGAAGTGTTAATAAATTATAATCTATGGGAAATGACAAAAGAAGAGCTAAAAGCTTCCAAAGAAAATGAAGAATCATTAAGTAATATGTATTATAAATATAAAAATCTATATAATGAAGAAAAATCAATAAAAAAATCCTGCGATTATTCAAACTATGTTTCAATGTCAAAATATAATGGAATTGTAGAAGATTATAATGATTTATTTAATACTTGTCAAGAAGTTTCTCAAAAATCAGACCTAACAAGTACAATCATTTCAGTTGGATCAAAACTAATTTTATGTAGTACTTTTGGATTATGTTTTTAATTTTTAAAAATTAAATACTACATTCACAGCGTGACGCACAACTTTCATTTCCGTTTCTGTTCTTTTTGTGTTACGTTTGTGTTACTGTGTTTTTTATAAGTTTGTGTTCTGTTTCTGTTGTATTCTGTAAGTGGTTTCTGGAAGTTGTGTGTTGCTGTGTTGCTTTGTTTGTGTTTGTGTTTTTATATATCTTGTTTTGAATTAATTAATTTAATTATTATTATTTCTTTTTCTGTTACAATATAATAAATGTTATAATTTTTATTAAAAATTAATTTTCTAACATCTTCAACATAAACTGAACCTAAATTTGGAAATATTTTTAACTTTTCTAAATCGGAAATTAAATCTTCAATAAATATATTTCCAAAATTTTCTTTTTTAGAATTATAATATAGTTTTATTTGAGAAATATTAATTAAAGCGAGTTCTTCAAATTTAAGTTTTAACATTTTCTTAAAAAATCAAAAGCTTCTTTTTCATCTATAAATTTAGCATTAGGACTTTCTGCTCTTTTTTTTGCTTCCATAACTAATAAATATTCTTTTAGTTCTTTTGCATTCTCTTTTAATTCACTTATTGACATGCTCGCAAAGTGTGATAGGTGATTTTGGTTTTGGTTTAAACTTATTGTTTCCATAATAAAATTAAGTTTAAAAATTATATAAACTTATGGTTTAATTCTTGTATAAAGAGTTATTTAATATGTTCGATGAACAAGCTGATACTGCTTTTTAATATTTTTTTTATAATTTTGGGCTTTGTTGGCTGTGTTGCTGTGTTTTGGCGCTATGTTGTGTTCTGTTTCTGATAGGTTTCTAAAAGGGTTTCTGGAATGTGCTGTGTGTGTTGTGTTGCTTTTCAAATAACAATATAGATACATATTTAAACACTATAACCCATATATAAATATGGAATGGATATCAAAACCTATTAGAAAAACTACATTTTACACAATAATTACAACTGGACATGAAATTATTGATGGCTGTGTCGCTTTTGATATCGAAGAAAGAGGAAATCAAGTTTATGGATTATCCAGAGAATTTCAAATTCAAAATAATCAAATTCAAATGAAAGGTTTAACTTTTAGTGGAAGAGATAAAGATTTGAAAAATAATTATAGAGGTCAAATACCAACAGAAGTATCAAATAAATATTGGATGTCAAATCACAAAGGAGTTGATATAGACCAAATGCAGTTTTCACCAAAAAAACTTTCTACTATAAAAACAATTGATGAAATCCTAGAAGATTATGTTCTTAATTTAATTGAAAATGAAAAACTTGAAAAAAAAAGTGATAAATTAACTAATATCTGTTTTGCTAAAATGCCATACGAATTTAGACTTTTTGTAAAGAGAAATATAAATATTACATGTAAAGAAACAAAATCTAAAACTAACACTAGAAAAATATTTTTACCAGATACTCAAATGTTATACAATGGAATGCGTAAATAATAATTAAATTTAAATCTATTTTCTTTGTTACTATGTTGCTTTTCAAATAAGTTTGTTGTAGTTTTCTGAAAGTTGTGTGTGCTGTGTTGCTTTGTTGTGTTTCTTGTAGTTTTGTTTTAGGTTTCTGTAAGGTTTCTAAAAGGGTTTCTGGAAGTTGTGTGTTGCTGTGTTTGTGTTCTGTGTCATTATGGCGAATATGCCACAATTAAAAGTCTAATTTTGAATTAACTATTTTAAATATAATAATGTTATTTTTTTCAATAATATAATAAATATTATATTTCTTTTTGAAAACTAATTTTCTAGTATTCTCAAAAAACTCAGAACCTAATTTTGGAAAATTTTCTAATTTAGAAATAAAGTCCATTATTTCCAAAATAAATACTTTAGATTTTTCTTTTGAATCTGGAAAAGAAAAAGAAATTATTAAACCTAAATCTTCATAAACTAAGTCATCAAATGTGACAAAATTATCCATATTTAACTAGTAATTTATCAAACATCTCCTTATGAGAAATAAAAACTGCATCTGGACTTTCTGCGTGTTCTTTTGCTTTCATAACTAATAAAAATTCCTTTAGTTCTCGTACATTCTCTTTTAATTCACTTGTCGACATATCTGCGAAGTGTGAAAGTAAGTTTGGGTTTTGTTGGTTTATTGTTTCCATAAATTATTTAGTATAAGTATATATAAAAACTTTTGGTTTAATTCAAGAAATGTTACACATTTCTAAGCCTTGATTTAATTAAAATCAAAGATTTTTAAAAATTAAATAAAGTTTATGATTATAAAGATAAACATTTCTTTTATTTTTTTATTACGTTTGTGCAGGTTTCTGAAAGTTGTGTTCGAGAGCAGGCTTTTTCTTCTAATAATTTTCTCGTAGTTTTGTGTTTGTGTTGCTGTGTTGCTGTGTTTGTTTGTGATTTATCTTTCTTGTTTTGAATTAATTATTCTTAATATTTTTACAAATTTATCTTCAACTTTATAATTAATCAAATAATTTTTCTTAAATACTAATAAATAATAATTTTCCTCTAAATTTTTTCCAATAAAAGGAAATAACTCCAAATTAAACAATTCAGTTTTTAATTCTTTAATAAATTTATCACTTTGTTCATAATTAGAATTAATATCTATATAGTTTCTGATTTGATTTAATTGAAGTTGGGCTTTTTTTAGAAATTTAAGCTTTCTACTCACCGTTCTAAAGATGCGAAGACCTCTTCTGCATCAACGAATTCGCCAGATAGTTCATCTTCTCTTGCTTTTGATAATTGAATCAAATCAAATACTTTTTCGGCATTTTCTTGTATTTCATCAATTGAAAATTGTGAAAGTTGGTTTAAGATTTCTGGGTTTATTGTTTCCATAATATAATTAGTTTTACTATATATAAAAACGTTTGGTTTAATTCCGAGATAAATATACTATATATTTCTTTTCTTCCTTTGTTATGTTTGTGTAGGTTTTTGAAAGTTGTGTGTTGCTGTTTTGCTTTGTTGCTGTTGCTTTATTATAAGATATATTCATAAAGATTTAAGTAATAAATTTATTATGAAAAAACTAACTAAATTTAGAATTTTAACTGTGTACTGTAAATGTTCTGCAAAGTTAGTTAAATATCAAAAAGGTGGAAGTGGAAGATTAATCAAATTACAAAAACATAGAATTGTGAAAGATTATTTTGATATTTTTATTAATAATTTTGATGATAAAAATAGTGATGTGTTATGTCCAAATTGTAAAAAAAGATTCTGTACAATTCAATTAATTGGTGGAAAATATGTATATAAAATTAATCAAGGACAACTTGGAAATATTAAATAAATTATTGAATTACGTCATACTCCAAGTATATAGAAATAATAATCAAAATCAAACCATAACTATATAAACTCTATAGGAGTAACATAATCATAGTGGTGAAAATTCCTGATGAAAAAACAAGATTGTGTACAATTTTAGAGAGAACTGGTCCTAAATCTTATCAAGGATGTATATTAATTAATTTTGGTAAATCACAAATATTTTCCAAAGAATTAATTCATAATGGAGATAGATTATTTGTTGGAGATACAAGATACTCAGGAACAATCGAACAATTAGATAAAATGTATTCAAATGGAATTCCAAAAAGTGTTATAGATATAGTTAATTCAGATAGTTATCCTCTTGAAGGGATTCCAGTTTCAAAAATGAATCTACCCATAGGAAAAAAACAAGAACTCGAATTATTACTAAATAATATTACGCCATATGTAGAAGAATTACCTAAAGGTAGAGGATTTAGAATTGTACAAGGAAAAGAATTAGGTTATGAATCTAAATGTATACCTAAAAATTTTTTAGAGATTAAAAAAGATGGATGTTATTTTGTAGATAATAAACTATTAACTTCAATCAATCCTAAAGCACCATTTGCACCATTTGCAATATTTTATCAAGTTTCTAAAGTAAATTAAGATATTTATTTTAACTTATTTTATTTATTGATTTTTTAATTTTTTAATTTATTCACCTAACAACTATACTATATACTTATAATATATAAATTATTTATTTTTATTATGTTTACAAATACTATTAAAACTACTATATTACTTGGAGCGCTTGCTGGAGTATTTATTGGAATGGGGAAATTTGCCGGTGGAAATACTGGAATGGTAATCGGTCTTGTGCTTGCTCTTGCTATTAATTTTGGATCTTTTTGGTTTTCAGATAAAATTGTTCTAAAAATGCATAATGCTAAACAAGTAAAGTCTGGAGATTACTTTGAACTTGTATGTGATTTAGCGAGAAGAAATAAGATGCCAATTCCTAAGGTATTTATTATTGAGTCTGCGAGTCCAAATGCGTTTGCTACAGGGCGTTCGCCAGCACATGCAAGTGTTGCTTGTTCTCAAAGTTTAATGAATATTTTAACACGTGAAGAATTACAAGGAGTTATGGCTCACGAGTTATCACATGTGAAGAATCGTGATACTTTAATTCAAACTATTGCTGTAACTTTTGCATCTGCAATCTCTTTTATTGCGCAGATGATGCAGTGGGCAGCGATTTTTGGTATGGGTTCAAATAGTGATGATGGAAATGATACAGGTTCTATTGTTGGTATGATTGCTATTATGATACTTGCTCCTTTGATTGCAATGCTTATTCAGATGGCAATTAGTCGTCAAAGAGAATTTATTGCTGATAGAGGTGCTGCAAAGCTTATGGGGACTGGAATGCCTTTAATTAATGCATTACAAAAACTTGAACTTGCTGCAAGTAGTGGAGTTAAGTCTAATATTACTAAAGAATCCGTTAGTAGTTTGTATATCATTAATCCGTTTCGTGCGAGTGCTGTTGCTGCATGGTTTTCAACACATCCGAAAACTGAAGCTAGAATTGCTGCTTTAAAGAGATATAAACATCAATAAAACTATAATTAAATCATACTTAGATTATAATTAAACTATAATTTAGCTACACTTTTAAGAGTCTAAATCTTAAAAAATCTATTTCTTTTTAAACTAAAATCAGATACATTCTAAGTTTCATCACTTGTAAGTTCTAATAATGAAGGCAAAACTATATAAAGATAGTTTGGGGTATATTGGTATGGCTCAAGAGAAAAAAGAGAAGATTTTGTCTAAGAAATTACTTGATAAGGTAGTAGTTAGTAAATCAGGTAAAAGATTTGGAGAAGTTGGGGACTTAGTTTTTGATACAAAAACTGGTGAAATTATTGATTTTACAATCATTAATCCAACTAAATGTGTTAAAGATGTGTCTTTAGAAAAAGATACAAATGGAGATTATTTAATTCCATTCCACGCAGTTATCGCAATTGGTGATTTCTTAGTAATTTCCGAAGAGGATATTTTATAATTAAATAAAAATGGTAGATTTTAGCGCAATCATTTCAAATCTTAAAGATATTGGATTCTACGATGTGTTTTTACCATTCATTTTAGTTTACGTAATCGTTTTAGGAGTTTTAGAAAAAGCAGCTATTTTTCAAAAGTCCGATGATGATAAGCAATCACGAAGTATTAACATGGTTATTTCCTTTGTGTTTGGGTTATTTGTTGTAGCCTCAATTCAAACAGTTAAATATATTCAAAGTTTCATTATTAGCGCTGTTTTATTTATTATTTTCATATTAGTTGTTTTGATTTTAATGGGATTCATTTTCGGAAAAGATTATTTCAAACATTTATTTGAAGATGGCGATGGAAAAGTAAAGAAAGGGATTATATGGGCAGTTGCTGGTATTGTTTTAGCAATTGCAATAGGAATTTTCTTTATGGTGTTAGGAGTTTGGAACTGGTTAGGAGAGTATTTTGACGGATTTGGCTCAGGAATTGATTGGTCTTCAACACTTGTAATTGTAGCAATTATTGGTGTGTTGATTTGGGTTTCAAATAGTAGCGATAAAAAAACAGAGAAAGTTGAGTAAATATTGAAAAATATTCGCAAGGTCAAGGAATTAAAAATTCCTAAGCCTTTGTGAAATTAAAAATATTCACAAAGTTTTTAAAGATTAAAAATATAAATAATATATAATAATACAAAATGGCAAGATTTAAAAGAATTACAGATGTGTACGATATGAAAGTTTTTACAGACTCAGGTTACTTTTTTGGTGAGATTGAGGAAGCTCTTATTGAAGAGAATAGAATTAAGTCCTGGAAGATTAAGGCTGTTGCAGGTTCTTTATTATCTACAAAGGTTAGAGATGCTAAAGGAGTTATTATTCCTCAAAAGTTCTTCAAGGCATTTGGAGATATCATTATTATCCAAGATATTGACTTTGGTGGAAATGCAGAAGATACACCAGTTGAAGAATAAATTTTATTTATTTATTTTCAACAAATTATTACAATTAAATTCAAAGAATTTAATTACTAAATTTTATTTCTATACTACAAATTAAAGAAAATAAGAATTATACTATTTTTAATTATTTTAATAACTCGAAATTATTTTTAAAATCTTGCTCTTCACGTACCCAAAGTGTGCCTACTGGGAACTTGCCTGCATCTAGTTGCGTGTACAGTATTGTTTTTTTAGGTTCAATTCCTTTTTCATATCCAGTTGCATCCAGTAATATATTATTTATTTTATATTTTATTCCAGATAAATGTTTATAGATTTTATTTTCTTGTAATTGTATCATACATTACAATAGTGAATAATGTTTAAATAATTATTTATTATGTTTAAAATATGAAAAACGATTATAAACTCATTATTAATATGAAAACTTATTCTGAATGCATGGATAAAAAGGCAATTAAGCTTGCGAAAATTTGTCATGATTTGAGAAATCAAGCAAAAAAGTTAAATGTAGAAATCATTTTGTGTCCGCAAACTCTTGATTTAAAGGATGTCGTTAGAACTAAGGTTACTACATTTGCCCAACATATAGAAATTTGTTCGCCTGGAGCTCACACAGGCTGGCCTATTGCAGATAATTTCAAGTCTTGTGGAGCTAAAGGAACTTTAATTTCACATAGTGAACATATTTTAGATACTATTTCAGTTAAGAAAAGAATTTTACTAGCTAAAAAGTTAGGATTTATTAGTTGCGTGTGTGCGAGAGATATTAAGACAGCTAAAAAAATTGCAAAGTACAATCCAGATTTTATTGCTGTTGAACCTGCTGAATTGATTGGAGGAGATATTTCTATTTCAACTTCTAATCCAAAATTAATTTCTGATTCTGTTAAAGCTTGTGGTAGTGTTCCTTTGCTTGTTGGTGCTGGAGTTAAAAATAGTTCTGATGTACGTATTGCTGTGGGGCTTGGGGCTGTTGGTATACTTGTGGCGTCTGGTGTTGTGAAAGCAAAGAATCAAAAAAAAGTTATTTTGGACTTGTTGTCTGGTTTTGAATAAAAGAATAATAAGAGTATTTATTTATTTTTAATAAATATAAATATTTATATAACTACAAGTTATAAAATATATATGAATTACAGATATAACAAATTACAAATAATTTCAAAAAAAGTATTTAGAAAAATATTTCCAGTTCCAAAATCTCCATATACACTTGGAGAAATTGAAGATGTTTGTAGTATTAATTTAGTACCACCAAAAAAATTAGAAAAGTTTTTTACTGAATGTATTAAAAAATTACAAAAAATAAAAGGAGATAAAATTGGAGATTATCTTGAGTTTGGAGTTTTTAATGGTTCTTCTTTAGGAAGTATGTATTTAGCATCAAAAAAATTAAATCTTAAAAATACTAGATATTTTGGATTTGATGCATTCCAAGGATTACCTGAAGATTGTGAAAATGAAGATGAAGGAGTTTGGAAAAAAGGATTTTATAGTTGTTCATATGAAAAAATGAATGAATGTTTAAGAAGAAGAAATATTAATCTTAAAGATATAACATTCATTAATGGATGGTATGATGAAACATTAAATGAAAAAACTAAAAATAAATTAAAACTAAATAATTTAGGAATTGTATTTATTGATTGTGACACATATAGTTCTTCAAAAACTGTTTTAAATTTTATAGGTCCACTAATTAAAAAAGAAGTAATTATTTGTTTTGATGATTGGAAATTAAATGATTTAGATATTAAAGAACTTGGAGAATATAAAGCTTTTAATGAGTTTTTAGATGAAAACTTACAATTTTATTCAGAAGAGATTAAATCATATAATAGAAAATCAAAGTGTTTTATATTAAAATTGAATAATAAGTAGATAAGCTATTTAAATAATAAATAAATAAAGTTATTTTTAATTAAAAAATATTAATTAATAATTATTCTTCAATATATTCTTCTCTTTCCAATGGAATTCTAATTGGCAAGGAAGGAGAATAATTAAATATTATTTTTGTTGGAGCGTATTTACTAACTTCAAGGATTAAACTTGACATGTCTTCATCCATTATGTGTGCTACTGATGTTTTAAATAATACACCAATTGATTTTGTTTTAATTAAATTCTCCCCACACCCAATATCTAATTTTCTTGATACAAATTCTTCATCTTTATATTCATCACGAACTAAAATATTTTTGATTGGCTTTGTTGTAGAGTTTAGATATTTAAAAGCTGGCATCTTTGCTTCAAGGTCAAATCTATCAAAGAATCTTTTTCCCTTAAATGAATCAATCTCTTCATAGAAATAAAATACTTCTTTTAAGGCAGTTCCATCAGTTAAGTTTAAATTTACTCCATAAATATTATCTAAAGATTTTAAAGAAATATCTAAATTAAATAAAATGTTTTCAACATCAGATTTTGGAAATTTAATCGTTGAAAAGAAAATACTTTTTTGTAATACATTATCTGCTAAAATTTCAAATCCAAGTGTGAAACTTGAAGATTGTTTTAAAAAATCTTTAAATCTATCTAATCTTGCACCATAAATTTCTCTCATAAATTTATAGATTTCTTCAAAGCTTTCTGGTTTGTTAAAAATTCTATAATTAAATCCTTCTTTAAAATCATCTGAACCAATTGAAATTCTTTCTCTGAAAAAGATTTTTCTAGATTCAAATGCTGAATTTTCAATGTAGTCAAGTAAACATTTTTTTGAAATGTCAATCAAATCTTTATTCCAAAACTCTTGAAATTTATTTTCATATGTTTTAATTATATCAGAATCCCCATATAATGGGATTTGTTCATATTTATTAATTTTTACTCTATCAACACAATCAGCAAGACAAATTAGATGAGAACAATTTATATCATCTTTATTTCTTTCTGTTGGAATTAATTTAATATAATTTGAAAAATCAAATCCTAAATTTGCAGGCATAAATCTTCTATTAAATACACACTGTGAAAATCCTTTAATTAAGATATTAATTTTATGAGAATTTACTAAAGAAAAAATTTGTTTTCGAGTTTTTACAAGTACTCTACCTGTTGAGATTGTAATGTCTCCTAATTCAAAATCAATTAAAAAATTTTTAAATCCCATCTCAATTAAATATAAAATTTTCATTGAAATTTTAGTAAGATTTGAATCTTCAAGAATTAAATTTAAATAAATATCGTCTGCAATGTCGCATTTTTTTGCTTTATCAATTGGGACTGTCTTTATTATGTTTTCCACTATAAAATATAAATGACGTTTTTCCTTTTTATAGTTATCGGTTTTTTACCCTATTTTATAGTGAATTTAATTCGAAATAAGGGAATTCTGGACTTATTTAATAACTAATTTAGTTTTTCATTACATAAATTCTGGTATTTATTTGATTTACTACATATTGTTTGATTTTTTGAAAATAATGCATATGAGTAATAACATCTATATTTATCATATGAATTTTCACATAAATTAGGATTTAGTGTACGCGAAGATATTTGAAAAATACAATTATCTGTAACTATTTGATTTTGTGAAAAATTACAGATAGAAATATCATTAAATTTTATTGCATAATTTGTTT
>JABSQY010000062.1 GCA_013215525.1 Nanoarchaeales archaeon
GAAAAACAATTAAAACTTATTGATTATCTAAGAAATAATGTTGAAGTTATGAGTGATATATATTTTGAAGGTAGATTTCCTAGAAAAGAAACTTTTGGAAAAATATTTGATTTAACTTATGAGTTTTTATTTGATGATGAAGATTTAAATGATAAAAATTACACTCCTAGTCAATTAAAGGCAATGATTAATTTTTATATTTCTAATCATTGTACTTCTAATTTTGATTTAATTACTTATATGAGTTCTAAAAATATAGATACAAGGATTAGAAATGTTTTCACATTAATAAGTACTTATTTTGAATATAAACTTCCAAAATATTTTAGAGCATTTCAAAATATATTTGAATATGTAAATACTGAAAAATCTTTAGGTCTTGACAAATTTAGTTTATTAACTTTCCTTACACAATTAGAGTTTGGTACTATAGAACAACATGAAATTATCTTAAAAGAATCGGGAGTACCAAACGAATTAGTTAAAAAAATAGGGGAGTCTTTTAAAAATTGTACTTCTTTGTTTGAAGTTCAAGAAAAAATTAAAAAAAATTCTAATCTATTAAATAATTTAAATACTTTTGAAAAAAGAATATTTAATAAATATATTTAATTATATTTTTTACTCTGTAAAAAATCCGTCACAGTTAGCTTTACCCAAGTCAAGATATTCTTGAAAGTTTAAACTATCTTTGTCAAGTGTTGAACAGTGCGCTTTAATTTGTTTTGATAAATTACCATAACTTGAATGTTTGTAAAAGTGTGTCATATTTCAAGAAATTTACAAGTAAATTTCTAAGCCTTTGCGAGACTTCGCTTACACAAAGTTTCATTTCTTTCTCATTATATTGTAATTTATTAAAAAAATCCTTCGCAGTTTGCTTTTCCTAAATCAAGATATTCTTCAAAGTTTAAAGATTCTTTATTTAATAAAATACAATGTGCTTTAATCTGTTTTGATAAATTTCCATAACTTGAGTGTTTATAAAAATGTGTGAATTCTTTCATTTCTTTCTTATTATCAACTAGATGTTTGAAAAATAAATATAATGGTCTATTTGAACGTTCATTTTCTATATACTTTTTACCTTTCTTTAAGTACGCCGCGTATCCGTGAATCATTAAAGGGATGTTTAGTAAAAGAGATATTTCTTTAATTGTATTAAATGTTATATGTTGTTCTTCTAAGAAGATTTCCTTTAGTTGTTCATTCTTATAGATTGCACATAAGTCGTGCGTTCCGTGTGTTGTGATTGCTGACTTATTAAATACTAACACATCTTCTCGTTTTACTCCAATTCCAGTTAATTCTTTATTAAATACTTTTCCTGCTTGTCCAACTAAATATTTTCCTTGGATTTTTTCTTCATCTCCTGGATTGTCCATTACAATTATTCCTCTTATGTTGTCTGATGGATTTTCGATTTGTGTGTTGAAGATTGTCTCATATGGAAATGGTGCTAATTTTTCATTAATAATTTCTAATTGTTTTTTGTATTCTTTAACAATTTGTGATAATTTTTCATATTTTTGATTCATAATATATTATATTTTGTTTGGTTTATATTATTATGTGTCGTTTGTGTATTTTTAACAAGATTTATCATTTACTTCGTTTCAAGAAATTTTAGAAAAATTTCTAAGCTCCAATCTAGTCAGTAATTTTGAATAAAAATTACTGACTAGTTTGGATTTCGAACTATTTGATGAAAAGTAACCTTTATAAGTGTTATTTATTTTCTTTTATTATAATGGTTTCAAGAAAAGAAAGATTGGCATTTTGTTTTGGTATGATTGGGAAAGAATTTAAAAAATCTGCATGTGGTTCAGAGGATTTTCCTAAAAACTTCTCAATTAAAGATGTTGCAGTTATTACTTTACTTGGTGAGGTGCCGATGATGATGTCAGAACTTGCTGATGAATTAAGTCTAACTCCTGGTACAATGACTACTAAGGTTGATAACTTAATTAAAAAAAAAATAGTTGAAAGAGCATTTGATAAAGAAGATAGACGTAAAGTATTTATTCAATTAGCCAAAAAAGGAGAGAAGATTTGTGAAGCAATCATGAAAGGACAACTTGAAATGTCTGGAAAATTATTAAAAAAATTAACAACTGAAGAACAAGAAATCTATGTTACATTAACTGAAAAATTAGTTTCTAAATAATATTTTATTATTATTTCTAATCTTTCTCATATGTAACAATTATTCATATGGATTTTTTTAATCTTGTTCTCTTATTTTTTTGCTTAAATATAGTGTCATTTTACTTTGAAAATCAAAACATTTAAATATCAAACAATATATCTCTTATTATACTTGATTTTTGTTAGGTATATTTTTATATAGAGGCTTATGAAAAAAAAATGTTAGAAAAAATACATGAAAAATTTTACAATTTTTGGCGTATTGTTTATAACATTGGAAATAAAATAAAATGTTAGAAAAATTACTACACTATCAGATTAAATATAGTAAAATTTTATTATTTTTAATGCTTATATTAATTGGTTTTAGTGCATATATTGCTACTGGAATTAAAATTAATCCTGACTTAGGAGCATTAGTTGATAAAAATTCACAATATAATACAAATGATAGAATTATGAGTCATGCTTTTGGAGTTAATGATGCTTTACTTGTTCTTGTATCTGTTGATAAGGAATCAATTATATCTAATGCTAATCGTGATATGAGTTCAGATGCTGTGTTGTCTTATGTTGATGTGTTACAAGAAACATTAGAACAAAGTTCATATTTTGTATCTTTTAGTCCAACTCAAATTTCAGATACTAAAGAATTATTATTCTTTGCAATTAATTTAAACTCTCCAAATGAAATTGGAAGTTTTAAAAATGTTTTATCTGAATTAGATGTATTAGTTAATGAAGCTGGCGCGCCACCAGGCGTAAATGTGAAAATTACTGGAATGCCTGTTATGATGGATAGAATTGCTGGATATTTGATTGGAGATAGTTTAAATACAATTTTTATTACAATATTTTTTATTATAATTATTTTGTATTTATATTCAAGAGATATAATATTTACATTAATTACTGTTGCAACACCGGTTACATCATTAATCTTTCTTGGAGCTATGATGACAATTCTTGGAATTCATATTACAATCACTCTTGCAGCGGTTGGGGTTTTGATACTTGGACTTGGAGCAGATTATGGAATACATATTGCGACACATTATTCTGCTGCGCGAAAAGAACACGAGACACATGAGAAAGCTTTAACACATACAATTAAAGATTTGATACTGCCTATTACTGCAAGTTTTGTTACAACACTTGCTGGATTTATTGCACTTATGTTAGGTGTTTCACCATCTTCACAATCTCAGGGGATTGTACTTGCTTTAGGAATTGCAATTATTTATGCGACAAGTTTTGCTTTGTTTCCATTATTAATTACTGTGTTTGCTGATAAAGTTAAATTTAATTCAAATGCGGTGTTTGATAAAATTATGGCTGGTTTAGGTAAACTTGCTGTGTATCAAACTTTGTATGCGAAAAAGATTTTATGGGTATTAGGATTTATGACTGTGTTTATGATTTATAGTGCAAGTTCGGTAGAATTTTCAAATAGTAATAGTAACTGGATTCCAACTGATGATGATGTTTCAAATTCATTTTCAGAGATTAAATATGCATTTGGTCAAAGTGAAACGATTACATATATTATTACTGCTACTTCGGGCGATTTGCGGGACGCTAATGTGAAAGCTGATGTTGATAAATTAGTAAGTATTGTAGAAGGATTACCTTATGTTGATTCAGTAACTAATCCTTATGATGGTTTAGAGAAAAGTTCTCATATGATTTATGATTCAGTTACGAACACTCAATTAGGGACTATGTTTTTTAATCGTGATTATACAATGGCAAGAATTGTTGTACATACTCAAAATCCAGTTCAAGATGCTGATGGGAAGTCTGTATTACTTGCAGAACTTGTACGTATTGGTGATTTGAATCCAATTTATAATGCTGAAACATCATACTTTGGAGATGCTGTGCGATTTGATGAGTTAACTGATAGTTTACAAAAAGATGCTGCAGTTACTACAATGGCTGGATTTGCACTTGTGTTTTTAGTTGCAAGTTTTATTTACGCATCTGTAAGTATTGGTCTTTTAGCTTTATTTCCAATCTTGATTGCTGTGATTTGGACTGTTGGGTTAATGTCATTATTTTCAGTTCCGTTTACAACTTTATCAACTGGTATTGTATCACTTGTGCTTGGAGTTGGAGTTGATTTTTCAATTCATCTTGTTGATGGGATTCGTAAATTTTTAGCTCGTGGACATAGAATTGGTGAGGCTATTGAGTATACTTTTTCAACTTCTGGAAGAGCAATCATCTTAGCATCAATTACTACTATGGTTGGATTTTCAGCGTTATTGTTTGCAAAGTTATTAGGAACGCAAAGAATGGGTATGAGTTTATCTCTATCAATTCTTGCAGTGTTTATTGTAACTTTTACAATGGTGCCTGCGATTATGAGTTTATTAAATAAAAATACTAATAAAAATATAAATAAAAAATCAAAAAATGTTAAAGAAAGTAAAAAAAATACTTTAAAAAATAATAATAATAACGAGTGAATAACGTTACAATGTAACGTGATTTCAAACACAGATGAACCAATGGTTCAAGGTGAAATTTTGAAATCGAAGATTTAAAAATAAAATGAATATTACAAAATTAAATAAAATTATATTAAGTGTAATGTTAGGTTTTGTCTTAATTGGAAATGTATTTTCCTTTTCAGCACAATTACTTAATACTGCTCCAGCACCAATTGTTGCCGGAGAATATGCAGATGTGACTGTACGATTTGATAATGATAAATCTGATTCAGTTAAAACTTCCGTGTCCTTTGGATTTGAAAGTTCAGACTTTTTTAAAATGATTGATGGACCAAAAGATTTAATTCCTAAGGTTTATGAAGGAGAATATTTTACTAAAACTTTTAGAATTTTCTTTTCAGAAGATTTAGAACAAGGATTTATTGATTTACCATTTTATGTGAATGCTAATGGAGTTAGACAAGTTTTTGATTTAGAAGTTATGATTTCAGGAGTTGATATTAAACCTATTTTTTATATTGGTTCAGTAAAGTCAACTCCAAATGAATTATTACCTGATACTGATAATAATAAATTAAAAGTTGTTTTACAAAATTTAGGTGATAGAACTGCGCAATTAGTTTCTGCAAAATTAGTAATTGAATCTGATTTAGTTAGTGAAGGATATGCATATTCTTTAACAGATAGTGTATCATCAATTAGTGGTGGAGAACAATCTGAGTTAGAATTTGTTATTGATTTAGAAAAAGAAGTTAGAGGAATAATTCCAGCTAAAATTGTTTTAAATTATAGATATGGGAAAGCTATTGGTAATGATTATGAAATTGTTAAATCTGAATTAGATTTAGAAATTCGTATTTCATCTTCACCAGTTTTAGAAATTGTATCAGTTGAATTACTTGATGATTTTAAAGTTGATTCTATTGATAATAGAGTTTTAATTGAGATTAAAAATGTTGGTGATGAGGATGCAAAAGATGTACGAGTTCGTTTATCTCCTGATATTTCATATCCGTTTGTTTATAATCAATTAACTGAATATGTAACTTCAAGTATTAAAATTGGAGAAAGTAGTTTTGTAGAATTTAAAGTTGAAGTTTTAAAAAGTGCTGATGCAAGAGAGTATGGAGTAACTGCAATTATTGAATCACTTGTTGGAGATTCTAGATATTCAAATGAAGGAGTTGTAACTCTTGATGTTAAGAATGGAGAGAAGAGTTCAATTCCAACTATTGGAAAGATTTTAATTGTAATTATTTTAGTTGTTTCAGGATTTATTGGTTTTAATACTTATAGAAATTCTAGAAGAAATAAAAATTAATTTATAAAAATTATTTATTTTATTTTTTAATAATTTATTTTTAATTTAAATTATTTTACTTTTTCACTTTCTTTACTTTTTTTACTTTTGTTAGTTAATCTATTTATTTTTAAAGTTTAATTTTATAGTTTATTTATGAAAAGTAAAAAAGCTATGGCGATTGCTGTAAATACTGTTGTTATGTTAATTATTGGAATTACTATTTTTGGGTTAGGTATGGGATTATTTGGGAGGCTTGGAGCTTCTGCTGATGATGAGATTGAGAATTTAAATAATAAAATTCGTTCAGATATTGCAAGTCTTGAGTGTGATGGTGATGAGTGGATTTGCGTTCCTAGTTATAAAATGAAAGATGGAGATCAAAAAACTTTTGATATTTTTATTGCAAATCATGCAGATGCATCAGATGATTTTTCAATAAGTTTAGATTTGGTTGAAATTGATGCTGGAGTTTTTGGAATTGATAAAAGTTCTAGTTGTGGTCTAGTTGCTGTTAATTATTTAAATAATGGAAAAGTAACAATTGATTCAGGATATTCTGGAAGTCTACCTTTTATTGTACGAGCTACAAGAGTTACTAAAACACCTTGTAGTTTTATTACAACTGCTACACTTAAAAAAGATAGTGATTTTAATTTTGAAGAAAAAACATCAGTTATTGTTCGTGTTGAATAAAGTTTTCTTTGAAAACTTTTTTATTATATTTATTTATTACTTTATTTTTTCTTATTTTAGTTATCTTTATAAATAATTTAATGTTACTACTAAATATGACAAAAGAAATTGATTTTTTTATTCATCCTAATTTTATAGATTTAAAAATTAGTTCACCTGATCAAAATTATTTAGATTATGTTAATCTTTTAAAATTAAGAGTTAAAGATTCAGAATTTCCAGTTGTATATATTAATCCAGATTCAAATAAACAAAACATCTCCGATTTACTTGAGTTTGATTTTCTTGATGAAAATATTTTTCAAACTGTAAAATCTTCTAGTTCTGATTGTGGTTTTATTCCAATGGAAACTTCAATAGGTTTAGCAACTATTTTAAAAAATTTTGGTGATGGTAATTTAAACTTTCATGGCTGTGACGGTTCTATGTGTGTTAGTCAAGCTATGAATCAAGTTTTTTCATCAATTATTGGTTCAAATTATTTTATATTCGAAGGAAATAATTCACACATTAGTGATATAATTTCAGATGGAAGGTATATATTGAATTCATCTAACTTATTGAAAACTAATTTATCAAATTCTATTAAATTATTTTATGGTGTAACTTTAACTTCTCAACACCATATTAAATTTTTCCCAACTCAACAAGGTATTACTTCGAGTAGTAATTTTACAGGTACTCTAATTAATAATAATACTAAAAACTTTTTTTATGCTGAGAATGGTATAGGTGGAAATATAGTATTAGATAATTAATAATATTATTTTTTAATCCTTTGTAGCAGTTCCCCATATTAGGTTAAAATAGATTAAAAATGCGTCTGTTATTTGTTGATTTTTTATAATTATTATAATTGGGTCTTTTTTTAAAAATACTAACATTGTTGTATCTTTAAACATATTAAATTCAGTTGGCGTGTTGTATGGGATATATTTTATTTGAAATAATTTTTTATATTTATATGAATTTTCAATATTATTTTTTGCATTTAAGTTATATATTATTTTTTGTTTAATTTTTTTAGAAGCTAGTTTTGTTAAATGTTGTTCAAAGAATAGTTTAGTTATTTTTTCATTTTCTCCTTTACTTGCTCCTAGTATGTAATTTGTATCTTTAGATGTTAACTTATCTCTTAATTCAGAATAGATAAATTTCATACTTTTCCAACCTTTATATACTCTAATGTCTGTTTCTTCTATTGATTTATTTTGTAATATTTCTAAATCAGGCATAAGGGATTTTAATAATTTTTTATTTTCTTTTAGTTCAGTTTCTTTTTCTTCTAATATTAAATTTAATGAAGATAGTGGAGTTGTTTGAAAATATTTTATTTTATTTTCAATTACATATGAAACAAGACCTTTCTCGATTAAACGTTGTAGACTTTCATATATTTTAGATGTGTGAAGCAGTGTTGTTTCTGCTATTTTGTTTGCTTTAGTTTTTCCTAAATTTAATACTTCTAAATAAATTTTAATTTCATTTTTAGTAAGTTCTAATGATTCTAAAATTTTTTTTATTTCCATACTTATCTTAGAATTTTAACATTTATAAACTTTATTACGACCCCCCTAAGGAGTGCTAGAATTAATATTGTTATTTGTATTTACTAATTTATGAATTTAAAAAATATTAATTCTAAAAAACTAGAATTTGGTGGAGATATACATATTTCTGCAAAAAAAATTGGCGCTTTGTCTGTAAAGAAATTAAATAATTTAGGTTTTAAAAGAGATGAGTTTGTTAATAATACAAAATGCGAAATTAGTGAGTATCATGGTACATACGAGGGTAATGTTAAAATTCCTAGTTTAGAGTTATGGAATGAAATAGTTGATATCTTGAAATTGGATAAAAATTTTAATGGTGGTTTGGAGGAGGAAATATTTAATAACGAGACTTGTAGAGTTTTATTTGAGAATGATTGTTCTTTATCTTTTCCTAATAAATTCTCAAAAATTAAAATAGTTAAAACTCCTATTGGAATTAGAAAAAAATGTGACATTCATATTAATATTAATTTATCTAAATCTTCTATTCAATCAGTTGAATTTCTTGATTGTTTAGAAATTACAAGTTTTGAAAGAATGTTAGATGATGAGATACATAAGATTTATACTGTAACTTTAGATGATTCAAAAAAAGGATTTGAGTTGTTTGAAATTTTAAAAAAGTATTTGCTGTGTGTACCTGGACTTTATGGAAAGATGAAGTTTGAGATATGTTCTAACTTTTATAGGTTTCCAGATTCGGCGTATGTTTTACCAATTGTTGAAACTAATTTTATTGATGATTATTTATTAAATTCTTTAAAATAATTTATCTTAATTTCTTTTAGTTAATCATTATCTTTTTAAAGGACATTTTATTAATTTATTCTAGATAAACGTAAAATAATATATATACTTATTTTTATTTAGTATTATTTAATATTATTTTAGATTAAATTACACAAATTTCACATAAAATGGCACACGAAGAACTTAAGGAAAGAATTGTAGAGCTTGAAGCTCAGTTGAAGGGAACTAAGGTTAATAAGAAAACTGAAATGGCTGTTGGTCAGATGAAGGCTAAAATTTCTAAGTTAAAGGAAGAATTGGAAATTAAGTTATCTTCTGGTGGTTCTGCTGGTGAAGGGTTTGCTGTTAAGAAGGAAGGAGATGCAACTGTTGGGTTTTTAGGAAAACCTTCTGTAGGAAAGTCTACTTTACTTGGTGCTTGCACTAATAAGGAATCTAAAATTGGAGCTTATGAGTTTACAACACTTGATGTAATTCCTGGTTTACTACATTTTAAACATACAAATTTACAACTACTTGATTTACCAGGTATTATTGATAAAGCTGCTGATAACCGTGGTTTTGGAAAAAAAGTTTTGTCGGTTGTTCGTGCTTGCGATTTGGTTGTGTTTGTGCTTGATGCTAGATTTGTTATGGATGAGATGGAAATGTTAATTAATGAGACATATAAGGCTGGTTTACGGTTTAATTCTATGAGACCAAACATGGAGATTAATAGAACTCATAAAGGTGGAGTTTCTGTTCCTTTAAATAATTCTAAGGCATCAATTCCTTATTCTTTAATTGAACAAATTATGGCTGATATGAAATTAGTTAATGTTGAAGTGATTATTCATGAGAGAAAGTTAAATGTTGATGATTTTATTGATGCATGTTATGGAAATTTACAATATTCTCAGGGTGTAATTTGTATTAATAAGTTAGATTTACTTTCACATAATCAAATTAAGGAGAAAACTAAAATGCTTAAAAAGAAGTATCCTGGTTATGCAATTACTGGAGTTTCAGCTGATAAAAAATTAAATTTGGAAGGATTTAAGAATTTTGTTTGGGATCAATTAGGGTTTATGCATGTTTATTTAAAGGAGAGAAAGGGTGAACCTGATTTTGAGAAACCACTTGTTGTTGAGAGATTTGATAATGTGAAGCGTGTTTGCGAGAAAATTCATAGAACTATGTTTGAGAAGTTTAGGTTTGCAAAGATTAAAGGAGATTCAGTTAAGTTTGATTGGCAACAGGTTGGGCTTGAACATATGGTTGAACCTAATGATATAATAGAAATTTTTCAAAGATAAATCTTATTTTTTATTCATATTTGTCCAATAATAACATTTTTTAAATATTGGATAGATGTATACTCTAATCCAATACTTAAAAATTATCATTCTTGAAAAAATCTAAATAAAAAATATTATAAATCAATTTTTTTTAATGTAATATTCTTTTATTAGAGATAAAAATTCTTTTTTCTTCTTCATTTAGTTTAAAATCTAATTCTTAAATAGTATTTTTATTTATAATTG
>JABSQY010000063.1 GCA_013215525.1 Nanoarchaeales archaeon
AATAAAAATAAATATAATATAAATAAATATAATATAAAAAAATATAACTACAAAAAAACTCAAAAATAAAGTTTCAAACTTCAACTAGAAAATAAATAAAATTAAAAATAAATAAAAAGAAAAATATTTATCTTTGAATTAAAAACTCTCGACCACCTAAATAAGGTCGTAGCGCAACAGGCACTCTCACATTCCCATCCTCAGTTTGATGTTGCTCTAAAATTGTAATCATACAACGAGTCAAAGCAATCGCAGTAGAATTTCCAGTATGAACTAATTCAGTAGAACCATTCTCTGTTTGATACTTACAATTTAATCGTCTTGCACCATAATCTCTATAATTAGAAGCTGAAACCATTTCTCTATACTTCTCTTGACTTGGTAACCAAGCTTCTAAATCAAATTTTCTAGTTGCCATAGAACCAATATCACCTGAACAAATATCAACAATTTGATAATGAACTTCTAAATCCTTAAAAATTTCTTCAGCATTAGCAGTAATCTCATCATGTAACTTATCTGAATCCTCAGGTTTACAAAATACAAACTGTTCAATTTTATTAAAATTATGAACTCTAAAAATCCCCTTACTATCTTTAGTAACTCCAGCTTCCTTTCTAAAACAATTAGAAAAACCAGCATACTTAATAGGTAAATCCTTATGAGAAATTACATCATCCATATGAAGTGCAGCAAGTGTATGTTCTGAAGTTGCAATTAAATACAAATCCTCTCCCTCAATTTTATAAATATCTTCCTCAAAAGCATCTAAAGAAACTGATTTCCCTAAAACTTCTCGTCTTAACATAGGAGGAGTCATAACAGGAGTATAACCCTTATCATTTAATTTATTCATAACAAAATTATAAAGTGCAAACTCTAACAAAACAAGTTCCTTCATAGTATAATAAAATCTACTTCCAGAAGCCTTAGCAGCAACTTCCATATCATACCAACCATTCATCTCACATAACTCTTGATGATTTCTAACCTTAAAATCAAAAGTAGGTTTCTCTAAATGATATCTAATTAAAGTATTTTCTTCATCATCAGCACCAGTAGGCACCTGTGGATCTAAAATATTAGGAATATTAGTTAAAATTTTATCTCTAGCATCTTCAAGAATTTTCAACTCACTATTCTTAGCAGTAATAGCCTCAGACACTTCACGAACTTTCGCAATTTGAGCTTTAATATCTCCTCCAGACTTCTTAACTTCCGCAATAGCTTTAGACTCTTTATTCTTTTGAGACTTTAACTTATCTAACTGTCCTTTTGCCTCTCGCCAAACAGTATCAGCTTCCACAACTTCATCAACAATAGAATTGTCAAACTTTGGTCTTCTCAATAAATCCTTCTTAATCATCTCAGGATTTTCTCTAATTAATTTTATATCTAACATTTTTAATTTTCCTCAATATTTCTCTGAAAATTTAAAAAAGTTAGGCGCCAGAAATTTTTTCAATTTCTACTGTCTAACATTTTTAATTTTCCTCTAAATAATTTCAAATACTTTTGAAATAAAATGTTACAGTGTCGGGTGCTAAACCGTTCTCCTTGACTATGAAAGAACTTTTTAACCGTAATATCAAAAATAAAGATATCCATATTTATAAACCTTTATAAAATCATAAATAGAATATATATTATGACAGAACAAAATAAAAACCAAGTAAGCTTTAGAATGATTAAAGCTTCAGAAGAAGATTACAAATACTGCTACACATTATACGAAAATAACATGAAAAAAATTATTGAACAAAACATGGAATACAAACCAGATATTTTCAAAGCAAACTTTCGAGTAAACGAAATCAGAATGATTGAAGAAAAAGAAAGTGGAGAATTCATTGGATTCTTTCAAATCCAATACAAAAAAGACTTAACATACATTAAAGAAATTCAAATCCAAGGACACTTCCAAAATACAGGATACGAACTACAAATACTAAAAGTTATCCAAAAAGAAGCAGAGGAAAATAAATTACCAAAAATAGAAATGAATATGAAAAAAGATTATTATTTAAATGAAATTTTTGAAAACTTTGGATTCAAAATTGTAAAAGAATTAAAAAATTCAAACATTTTATCAATGAATTAAATTTTTAAATAAATAAAAACAATAATAAAATATGGAAACACAATTAAAAATACCAAAATTTAATATGATAAAATCAAACCCTAAAGATTATTATTTATGTTTTAAAATATTTGAAGAAAATATGAAAGAAATAATTGAAAATAATGAAGAATGGAATGAAAACAAATTTGAAGAAAGCTTTAACACAAGAGAAATTAGAATAATCTATGATAAAAAATCAAAAACAAATATTGGATTTTTTCAAATCAAATATAAAAAAGGTTTAACCTTTATTAAAAAAATTCAAATCCAAAAAGAATTTCAAAACAAAGGATTTGAAAGTGAAATTTTAAAAATTATCTTAAAAGAAGCAAAAGAAAAAAACCTACCAAAATTACAACTAAAAAAATTTCAAAATAACCCATCAATTAAATTATATGAAGATTTCGGATTTAGAATAACAAAAAAACTTAATTCATCATATATAATGGAATTATAATTAATTAATAAAAATAAAATTAAATTAATCCAAAAATCAAAATAGCAAACACTACAAAAATTGACCCAAAACCAAAACCTGGTAAAGACACAGTACCCAAAGAACCTGGAGAAACTGGATTACTTGAAGTTACAACTGGAACATATAATTCTGCGAAATTATCACAACTATTATTAGTTGGATTATCAAAACAATACTTACCTGAAATCTGATTACTATAAGTATTCCCAACATCTAACAAATTAAAATCACTATTCCACCTACTCCAAAGATTAGAATTAATCTTAGTAATATTCCCCAAATAATTTGAATAAAATAAATTTGAATAACTTCCAGAATTTGAATGAAAATAAAGATTATTATTAAGATTATCATAAATACTATTATCAAAAAAAGTATTATCATTAGTTGAAAACAAATAAATTCCATCACCTACATTTTTAAAAATTGTATTTAAAGTAAAAGTATTATTTAACCCCCCACTAATATAAATTCCATTTGAATTATTATAAACATCATTTGATGAAAAAGTATTATGATTTGCACTACTATGTAAATAAATCCCTGAAAGAGTATTATCGTAAATATTATTAGAAATAAAAACATTATACAAACTTCCATCTAAATCAATACCAGATTCTAAATTTCCACAAATTTCATTAAAACTAATACTATTATAATCTGCAGAACTCCCTAATTTAATTCCCATTTTATCATTTCTACAAAATTCATTTCCAGAAACATTAGTATTAATATTATTAATATCTAAACCGATATCATTTCCATTTACAATATTTGAAATAATATTATTACTCTCAGCACCCCAAGCAATAGAAATTCCATATCCAGTATTATTAACAATAAAATTATTAAAAATATCATTTGTATCACTAGAATAAATTGAAATCCCATAACCATTATTAATAAATCTATTATATGCAATATCTGAATTATCTTGTGAATTTAAAGCAAGAGCAAAAGAACCAGTACCAGATACATTATTATAATTAATAGTATGATTATCAGCACTACCTTCCATTGAAATACCATAACTAGGATTATCAATCAAAACATTTGAAATTATTTTCGCATAATGAGAATTTGAATAAACATGAATTGCCTCAGTTGTAGAATTTATAATAGTATTTGAAACAATAGAGGTATTTAAAGAATTTTGTTCAACATGAATCCCAGTATCAGAACTATTAGCAACATAATTTAGATTAATATAATTATTAACACTAGAGTATACATAAATACCTTTATCCTCTCCATACACAATATTTGAACTAATTACATTAGAATTAGAATTAGAAGTCATACGAATTCCAGCATACGCATTATTACTAACTATATTTGAAATAATTTCATTATTATTACTCCCAGTCAAATAAATTCCAGTATGAGTATTAGAAGTAACATTATTAAAAAATGCATTCGAATTACTAACACTATTAAAATAAATACCATGATTAAAATTAGAAATATTACAGTTTTCAACAGTCACATTATCAAAATTAATTCTAACACCATAATCATTCCCAGCCCCATCGCCAGTTAAAGAATGACCATGACAATTTAATACAACATTGGCAGCATTAATAAAAAGACAATTCCCAGAAGTAGGCAAATCAGCAGTCACATTATACACGCCAGAAGAACTAATAGTAGTTCCACAACTATTAACATCTATCGAATAAACAACAGTACTTAAATTTAATAAAAAAGTAAAAAATAATAACAATAAAATAAATTTTTTTTTAATCATAAAATAAATATAAAAAAAACATTTAAAAAGAATATTTTTCACTATAAAATACAATATTGTAATTTAAAATTAAAATTAATTTAAAATTAAAACCATATTTATATATATATAAAATTAAAACGACAAAGTAAACTCGCGACACAGATAAGAATTCCCATTAATAATTAACTCCAACTTATAATCTCCAGCATACAACTTTTTAGTAGACATAGAAACAAACCTGTGCCGCTTGCCTAAATTTACTTTACCCTTAGAACACTGCATAAAGAACTTTTTAATTTTAAAAACTTTAGTAGATAATCTTCCAGTAGGCATTGGATAAGTAATCTTATAATCAACCATTAAATGTTCATCACAATCAGCCAAAATATCAAAATCAAATTCAATATGCTCTCCTAACTTAATTGAAGAATTCTTTAAATTAAAATTCAAAACACAAACGCGAGGTTCACAATTATAACCTAAAAATTCAAGTGTATCTTTAGCACCAGCTTTAATCAAACCACGTAAAGAATGATTAATAATATAATCCATCTCCACATCTGAAACTTTAGTTCCAGATTGGACACCATTAACCATTGGTTCATCTGTGTCTAAATTCGAGTACGTTGTACTCGCATTTACATCATTTTGTTTCCCTGATTTTTTCCAACGTAATAAACAATCAAGAACAAATTTCTCATCAAACTTAGAAATATCATTCAAATGATTAGCAACAGAACGAGTCACAATCCGAGCTGAATCATAAAATAAATTATCAAGAAGTTCTGCACCCTTTTTATAATCATAATTAATCTTTTTAGCCCAAGGAAGTTTAGGACGAAATCCTTCACTAGCAAGCCTACGACACATAAAAAATCTATGCTTTGACATCATCTCCATAAACTCATAAGTCTGTTCTGGAAACGTATTAATAAAATCACGTATCGCAAACTCAGCAGAAAAAAACTCAGCACATTTTTCAAACAAATAAAAACTTTTCTTAATATTTTTTTCACAACATCCAAACCGTTCAGCATACTCGCAATAACTACCAAAAATAAATTGATCATTAGACCCTTCCTCAGAAATAGTTGGAAGTGATTTAATCATAATGTCAACTGCAGTATCAAAATCATTAGGTAAAAATTCATACAAAACATTTGTAATCAAACTCATTCTCTCCTTAAGTTCCAAATCTAACAAAGTGTCCATCACTTTTTCAACAAATGTATACTCATTAAAATCCGAATAAACATCAAATATTAAACTTGCTAAATACTTAACTTTCCCTTCATTAAATAACTGATCCTTTAACGAAAAAGATTTCCCATCATTTTGAACTGACTCCATGAATAAATAAACAAAAACATTCATTAAAAAGCTTTGTAATTTTTTATTAGAAATGTAGAATACATAAAAAAAAATGAAACTTCAAAATACAACATATAAGTAGTAATAAAAAACTAAAAAATAAACATAATTTAAAAATAATATGGAAAATTTAAAAGTTTTAAAAAATATTGATAAAGATATATGGATATTTGAAGGAAAAGCAGTTTCTTTTTATACAATGCCGTACACAACACGAATGACTGTAATCAGAATAAATAAAAATGAATTATGGATACATTCTCCCTGTGAACTTTCAATAGAACTAATAGTAGAATTAAAACAAATTGGGAATGTGAAATATATATTATCACCAAATAAAATTCATCATATATATATGCAAGACTGGCAAGAAGAATTCCCAAACGCAAAGTTATACTCTTCACCTGGATTAGAAGAAAAAAGAAAAGATATAAAATTTAATTCAGAATTAAAAAATAATCCTGAACCTGAATGGGAAAAAGAAATTAAACAAATGATATTTTATGGAAGTTCAATAATGGAAGAAGTTATTTTTTTACATAAAAAATCAAAAACACTAATTCTTGGAGATTTAATTGAAAATTTTGATGAAAATCATTTTTCAGGAATTAAAAAAATTATTGCTAAATGGGTTGGAATTTTAGCTCCAAATGGAAAAGCACCAGTAGATTTAAGATTTACATTTAATAAAAAAACAGCAGGTGAAAGTTTTAATAGAATGATGGAATGGAATTTTGAAAAAATAATTTTATCCCATGGAATTTGGATTAAAGAAAACGGGAAAGAATTTGCTAAAAAATCTTTTAGATGGGTTAAAAATAATTAAACTTTAAATAAAAATTTTACTTTTAAACAAAAAAAGTAAAATAAATCAATCATAGATTTATATAATTTAATCTACTATTTTAAATTATGGAAATCCAAGAACAATTAGATTTTGACATCAGCCAAGGTTTAATCAAAGCGATAAAAGAAAAAAAAGAACAATTAGAACAAAAAAACTTTATAAAATTATTAATTGAATCTATAAACTTTGAGCATAATGAAATTTTCTCAAAAGAAAATAAATAAATTAAGTATAAAATAAAAAACCACCAAAATTTCATTTATTGTTAAACAATAAATACAGATTCTCTCGGGGTGGCATTGAAAGAATCTGTAAAGACCTTGCCGGGATTCGAACCCGGGCCGGTGGGGCCGAAACCCACAACACTATCCAGACTATGCTACAAGGTCAAGCATAAATAAATATTAAAGAATAAATCTCTTCAATAATATAATTTAATTAAACTCACTTTATAAATATGATTATTTTAAAATTAAAGACTACTCTAATTTTAATAATATTTTACGTTTTTTATAAAGCATCATAACATACATAAAAATAATACAGATACCTAAAAAGATTGCAACTTTTGTCCAAACAATATAATTTGAAATATTCATATCATAAATTTTATTTTTCCTAACTAAAAATATATATATACTCATCTTTATAACCTGTAAACTCTGAACTAAAAGAAAAAGTATAGAAACCACCTTCAAGACTTAAATTTTTAAATTTTGGAAAACTATCATAAAACTCAAGTGAAGTTATAATAAGTAACCTATTAGAATAATTTAAAATCGATGTTCCATTTCCACTAATCAACTCATAATTTAAAGTTACATTCGTATGAGTTAATCCATAATTATCAAAATAAAAAAAACCTCCAAATTCATCCAAACTTTGAAAAATTAAAGAATCTGGAACAAAAGAAATATCTAATAAATCTACAGGAACCTTACTATCATCGAGATCTGAAACAGAATAAAAAAAAAATAAACTAAAAATAAAACATAATATTAATAAAATAAAAAAAGTGAAATGATTATTTTTGGCATACATAAATTTTAAAAAATTTCTAAGATAAAAAATTTAATGTTTAAAATCACAACCTAAAATACACTACTACAAAAGTAAAAATTAACTTTTAGAAAAATAAAAATAAAAAAAAGTAGAATAATTAATGAACTAATAAAGTAATAAATTACTCAATTTAACTAATACAAAAGATCAATAACCAAAAGTACAATTACAATAACACCCAAAAAATAAGAGATTTTAGACACATTATTAGAAATTGGGGCGCTCTCAACATTAGAATTAATAATAATTGTCTTATACACTTTAGTATTAATAATCCCAAACACCTCTGGCACATAAAGCAATTCATCACCAAACACAACTTCATAACTAATACTCCACTCATCATCAACACCAAGATTTTTAATCACCCAACTTCTATTTAAATTTTTATCTGTAACACCACTATCAATAATATGAATATCAGTTAAATTAATAGTACCAATATTTTTAACTTTAATAGTAACTATAGTATTTTCATCTTCATAAGTAATCACTTTCTCAACAAATAACTTTTTCCCAACAAAATCCAAATCATTCACAACACTAACTGAATTTGAAAACTCAACATTAGCATAATCATACGAAAGTTTTGCTGGCGTAAAATAAAAAATTTCTTCTAAAAATTGTTTAGATAAATTTAAACTATACTCTAACTCAATTGTTTCATACTGGTTAATTTTATCAATCTTTTTAAAAAAAAACTTATCAGAACTATTAACTAATTTAAACACATCAATAAAATAATCCTCAATAACTAAATCATAAAGTGGAACATCATTAACATTTCTAATAAGTAAAGTCATAGTAAACACATCATTAACATCAACAATCCAATCCGACACATACTTAGTAATCTGTAAAGGTTTCTCTCTCTTTTCTACACGAAATTCCTCTATCTCATTATCTCTATCACCATAATCAACTTTTCTCTCTCGATACTCAATACGAACATTAGATAACAAATCAAAGTATGTAACAATACTATACTCAAGCCAATACACAGAAGTATCATCTGAAAAGTAATCTCTCCCCATAAATTTAAAATTTCCTTTAGGTTCAATCAAATCAGCTTTAAAAGAATTAAGTAAATTATCAGTTTGTCTAAAATCTAAATAATCAGTATAATCAGTTTTATACAAATATAAATAATCAATTTTTACATTAAAATCAGTAGGATTAATCCCTATAATCCAAACATCACGAATACTTACAGTTGTAGAATTTGAGTCTTGTCGTTCAAGCTTATTTAAGGATGCATGCCTCATTGGAGAAAAATATAAATCAGATGTATACCACTCAAATAAAGTCTCACCACTTTTCTCAAACTCCTCAAAAATAGAATCAGAAATTTTCCCACGTAAAATATAATCTACCCTTATAGTTTCCCCAGGTAAAATCACACGTCCAATCATACCAAAATCGTACACATCAATAGAATACGTTCCAAGTTGTACATCAAAAATTACATTATCATTAAAATCTAAACCATACTCATAAATAGAATTACTAGAACTAGGATTTGTAATTTCAAAATAGCCTTCAGCAACTAAATCATATCTATCAGTTCTATGATCATACACAGACACTGTTTCATCAAAAGTAATACTAACATTCAAAGAATAACCACAACTAATTAAACTAAAAAAAATAAAAAAATAAGTAAATAAAAACTTAAAAATTAAACTAAAAGAAGAAAATCTTTTTTTCAAATTAATATACAAATCAGTACCACACACCATATATATATAAAATATAAAAAAGGCATTTATAAATATGTTTTATATTTATATAATTACATAAACTAAAACAACAAAATTATATAAACTAATAAAAATAAAAAACATTATGTACGAGATATTTTTAGACACATTAACAAGAGAGTTTTCTAACGATGTAATAAAAGCTGACCCAATTCAAACATTAATTTATTTATTAATTAATTTTATAATTGCATATATCTCCTATAAAATATTTAATCTAATCGGTGAAAAATACGATAAACCACAAATAGAAACTAAAAAACTAATGAATTTTTTTATATTTTCATCAATTTACTTTTTCGCATCAGGATTATTTGAAATCTTATCTTTATTTTATTTTGCATACCCAATCTCAAAGATTGGAATTCTATTTCAATTTAGTATGATATCAATAATACTATTCGCATTTTACTTTTTATCAAGATATTATTTATTACTAAGCGTTTTTATCAAATTTTCAAAAAAGAAAATTAACACAGTATCAAGAGAAGTTAAAAACATAATAAAAATAGGAATTGTATTTGACATAGTAATCTTTTTCCACTTATGGTATAACTATGACAATTTAGTATTATTATACAATTTAATCATATTTGTAATAATTTTTATGTGGATAATCAGACACAGAAAACAACGACACAAAACACTGTACACAATTTTTCTATTACTATTAATATTAATATTTAATAGAATAAATTTTATGTTTATACAATTTTCATACTCTGAAATTTATTTAATATTTGATATAATAATCTCAGTATTTCTAGTTTCATTATTTATGATTGTATACAGATTAATTGATTATAAAAAAAACATAT
>JABSQY010000064.1 GCA_013215525.1 Nanoarchaeales archaeon
TGTATTAAATTATTCAAAAAGAGTTTATACTATTCCAATATTTATTTAAATTTTCTTTTGTAATATTTTTTTCCATATGCGACACGTAATACTTCTTCACATCTTTACTTATCCAAAAATAACTATAACTTTTAAGCCATCTTTTAATCTTTATAAGTTCTAACACTTCATCTTTGCTAAAAACCAATTCTCCTAAATCAATTAAAATAACTTTTCCATTTTTATCAATTCCACTGTTTTTAGAAAAATTAAAAATTTCATCACAAAACCCATTTTTCCAATTATCAAAAATACTTTCAATATACAAATCAATTTCACTACAAGATACTTTAGAACTTAATATCTTAACTTTATCTTGAGTATAAATATACTTATACTTTTTATCTTCAAACTTAGGATTTCCTAAAATTGTAAAATCAACATTAGAATTTTTAAGTTTATTAAAACACTTTTGAGTACTTTTAGTAGAGTTATTAATTTCTCTAACTAATTGATTTGGTTTAAAGATTAAATACGGTGTCCAACTAATTAATTTAAATAATTTATAAACTTTAGAAGTTTCTTTTTTCAAAACTTTACCATTTCCTAAATCGTACACGTGATACTGCAAACCCGATGCTATTTTCTTCATAAAAATAATATAATTTTAAACATTAATAAATATGTTTATTAACACAACTAAATAAATATAATTATGACATTACAAAATGATATCGATAAAGCAAGAACTTTAATCGAAAATTCTAAAAACCCAATCATGTTTTTCGACACAGACACAGACGGAAGTACATCCTTTATTCAACTTAAAAGAAAATATCCACAATTAAAAGAAGGATACCCAATTTCAAAAGAAGATGAAAGACAAAAAGATGCAATGATTAAAATCTTTGATGAACACGATTTAATCATATTCTTTGACACTCCATACGTAATCGAAGAATTCTTTCAAGAAATCAACGGACGACAAGTAGTTTGGGCAGACCACCACATCCCAATCAATCAAGAGATATTAAAAAATAAAGAAAACAAAATTCATTTCTTAAATCCTCAAATTTATGATGAATCAGATGAAAGATGTTCAAGTTTTCTTGCATACCAAATTACGCAAATCCCTGAAAACTTAGTATGGGTTGCAATGGGAAGTGTCGCAGACTTTTATTTACTTGACGTATTAATTGAATTCTACAAACATGACAAAACTAACTTTAATATTTTATTTAAAATTACTGATGAAAAAAGAGAAGAATTATTTGATTTTATTAAAAAATACAAATTTAACGATAAAACTCAAAACGATAAAAGAACATATTGGATACAATACTTAACATATGAATGTGGATTAATTCAATATAAAACTTTCTTTGATATATTATTTAAATTTAAAAAATTCGAGAAATGTCAAAAAATTCTAAAAGATATTGCTAAAATGACATTATTAGATTTTAAAGTTGAACTATTAAATGGAAAAATAGGAATCTATGAAAAATTCCAAGAAATTATGTCTGAATACAAATCAGTTAAAAAAAAGATAGATACAATAAAAGATGAAGAATTAATCTTTATGGAACACGAAGATAAAAAAATAAGTTTTAACAGACAACTATCTGAAGAAATAGCATTTAGAAAAACTAAATATAAAGCAATTGTATGTACATACACAAAACCAATAATGAGTTTATACTCCTGTTCTCTACGTGGAAAAAACTTTGATGTAAATAAAATGTTAAATGAATGTTTAGATGGACTTGAAGGGAAAGGAGGAGGACACAAATTAGCATCAGGATGTATTGTATCAAAAGCTGATTATCCTATCTTTAAAAAAAGAATTGGGGAATATGTTTCTACTCACTCAGAATAAAACCTTATCATAAATTATTATACATAATTTATTTATTTCTAATTTTCTTTCAGAAAATTAACCAACAATTCCAGGTCCAACTCCACTAACTTCTCTATTTGGATCTTCATAATCTTCTAAATATTCTCCTGGCGTATCTGCAATAGGATTTCCATCTTCATCAATATTTCCAACTGGTACATTTACTTTTATCTCAAAACTTCTAGAATTATAAAAAGTTGAAAGATAATCAATCTCAATACTTTGTACAATTTTATTTTGAAACATACTTTGAACAAATTGTTCATTATCAAAAACATCAAAATCAATTGCATGAACCTCTGAATCTAATTGTATCTTTTCAATATACTTTGAAACCTCTTTTACAGAAGTTAAAGCACTAGGAATTACAACACCTAAAACTTCTCCAGTCATAAACTTCCCAAACGATGAAAACTTTTTACCAATAGTAATTGTAAAACTTCTATCTGTAACCTTACCATCACCTAAAATAACTGGCATTTGTTTTTCAAAAGTTAAAGAACTAATCATTAACTTTGAACCTGTATCTGAAAACTCAGTATACTCATTAACAAAATCATCACGTTCAGAATTAATTTCATCCGGAGATAACTTATTAGCATTTAAAACTGGTAACTCCTGAGAAATCTTAGACTTTAAATCAAAAATTAAAACTGGATAAATCGTAATCTTTAAATCTCCAGTTTTATTATGAAACATTTTTTTTGAAAATCCTCTACATCTATATGTAAATAACTCAACATCTGCTTGTGTAACTTCATAATAATTTAAATCCTCAGTATAAAAATTAGTTTCTTGTGAAATTTTATCATAATAACATTTAAATTCTTTTAAATATAAATCTCCTGTAGATTCAATATCATATTGAATTTTTAAACCATCTATCATATAATCTTTTAAATCTTTATAATTATAACTCTCAACTTTCTGCAGTACAATATTATAACTAGCTAAACTTGTACTTGACACATCTCTAGTATTTTCTAGTTCTTCTTTACAACTAGAATAGTCTTTAACAAAACAAGAAACTCGTTCCATAAACGAAAAACTTCTCTGCTCTAAAACTTCACTAGCACTATTATTCACAAAAGGAGATTGTTCTGAATTCATTAAAAATCCTACAAATAAACTTAAAACAAATAATCCTCCTATAATTTTAAATATAGTTTTTACAAATCCATAACTCTCTTCCTGTACATTAAGCATTGCCATAAGTAACATTACAAACAGCATAAACGTACTAACATATAAAAATAACTCAGGAAAAAACATATAACTAAAAAGAGAATCTACAAGAGTTAAAACAGATTTAAAAAAATAATTATTCAAAAAACCAAAGATTTGTTCATAAAATAAAATTAAAATTCCAAAATAAATCAAAACAGTAATTGAATGTACTATGAAATTTCCAGAATGATTAACAACAGCCTTAGTTGTAGAAGCTGCAAGATTAATTCCTCCATCCACAGTAGCATTAGTCATTTTTTCTAATGAACTTGCAATTTTTTTACTTTTATCAAATGCTTCTTTAGCAAGTTCTAAAGCTTTGTCAACTTTCCCCATCTTACTCTAAAACCTCTAATATTTTTTTTTCATCAAATTCATATTTACCAATTTTTTCAATAACATCTAACAATTCATTTTTCTTTTTTCTTTTTGCAAAAAATCCTAAAGAATTAAAGTTATCACTTTCAAAATATTTAGTAATCTTTAACGCGTAATATCTTCTAATATAATTACTTAACATATTCTTAAAACTTTCAAAATCATTATCATCTTCAATTTCAAGAACTCTCTTTAACAGATAAAATCTATTTGGCGCATAAAACTCTATCATCTCAACTAAAACACTCTCGCACTTTTCATTAGCGACACGACTATTATTAACAAAATTATTTCTCCAAATATTGTATACTTGTTTAATCTTTTCTAAATCTGATTCAATTTCATTATTAGAAATATTATTTTTACTTTTATCAGTATTTTCATCTTCACCAATTCTCTCTAAACCTTTTAAAAAAATTACAGTATCATTATCTAATTGAGAGGAATTAACAAATTTATCAAACTCTCCTGAGTTTTCATAAATTAATCTTTTAATAGAATTTTTAAATTTATTTTTATCAAAATCAGTTTCACTTTTTTTATATTTATTAAGTAAACTAATTATTTCAATCTCAAACATATTATATTTGTACAAACTTAACTTATAAATATGTAGTGCTCCATCTAAGTAATTATATAATATCTTGGAGCACTATATTATTAATATAAATAATCTAGAAATTAGCGAATGCAAGAAAATAATTGGATATATTATTATAATAGAAAATAAAACTTTATAAAATTAAATTATTTGAAATAATTATGAAAAAAATTTCAGCATTAATTGTAACATCTTTATTAGTCTTATCTGGATGTTCAACTGGAGGATTATCTTTAGGTGGTAAATCAAACACAAACCAAGAAGACATCACAGGAACTGGACTTGAAATAACATTTGATTTAGACACCAAATGGATTGAACAAAAAAAAATCGGATACACTCTTGAAATTGAAAATACTGGGAAAGAAGAAATTAAACTATCAAGAGAAAACTTTAAACTATATACTCTTCAAGTAGATAACACTGGAACAAAAACGGTATTCACTCCAAAATCACTTGAAAAATTTTACGATACAGTCTTTGATACAGAATCAAGAGTAATCTATCTACCTCAAAATACAAAATTAGAATTAAGTAGTGGACAACTAATAATAGATGATTGGTACTTTAACAATTTAAACTTTGAAGATTTTGAGTATGTACTAGAAATTGATTATCCAACAAAAACAACATTTAACAATAATATTGAAATTACAAAATCAAATAAAGATGATTTATTAAAAATCTCAGGAAAACTATCGCAAGCAGCGCCTGTACAAATCTCTAAAATTATTTTATCTCATAATGAAAAAGAAATTTACTATCTAGAATATATAATTGAAAATAAAGGTTCATCATACGGGCAAGACTTTAAAGTAAGATTAAAAGAATTCGATTTTAATTTAGGAATAGAACCTTTAAGTGAGTGTTCAGGGTTTATATTAATAGATGATAAAAAAATCAAAATTTCTCCTGAAAATTTAATTTTAGATAAAAATAAACCAGTATTAAGATATATCTGTAGAGTAGATTTATCTCATTATGATAAAGGATTAACAACTACAACAACACAAGGAGTTTTTGAATATGATTATTCAAATATAATTACTGATAAAATTCAGTTACCAAAACAAAGAGAAGCAGAAGACATTTTTAATTAAAATTATCCTACAACATTTTTAATAACTTCAAACATCATTTTAAATTCTGAAGTATCAACTCCATAAAAACTTAATGCTGCAAAAATCATTGGAGACATAACAGCAGCACTTTTATATGCTTGATTATTACTTAAAGTTTCTAAATATTGAATAATATCTGTAGCAATTAAGTTAAAATGTGTAACAATATTATAATTTAAACTAATTTGGTTTCTAATTAAATTTAATATATTTTTTGTATCCTTTTTTAATAAATTAATATCTAAATTATTAATTTTATTAATCTCAAAGAGTACATTATCTATGACTGTTTTATCAACACTTTTAGATAAAAGTCCAGTTAATATTTCATTAATTTTAATTCTATTATTTTTATTTTCTAATCTTTTATCTAGTTCTTGGAAAAAATCATTATATGTAACCAATTGTTTTTCTTGTTCTAAAACAGTTTTAGATAATTGTATTCCTTTTGAATTTATTTCTTCAAAAATATTTATTATTTCCTTTTCAAAAGAATTCTTCTTCAAATAAATTATGAATTGATTAGAACCATTAATAAATCTATTATATAATTATTTTTCTGAATAAATTACTTTAGAAATAATATAAAAATATACAAGAACTTTTTTTTCATAAAATTTAGAAAAAAAAAATGTAGGTTTTATTTTATCTAAATCATAATATAAAGTATTTTTAATTAAATCGTATTTAGTTTTAATCTTATTAGCTTTTGTGCACCAATCACTAAATGCGTTTTCTTGCGCCATTAATATTTATCAAGAGCTATTTTTTATATACTTTCATCAAAACTTGTAAAGTTATGTGTTACTTGAAATAATAATGAATTAGTAATCTTTATAAAGTAATTTTAATTTTATTATACTATAATAGACCGTTTAACTATTATACGTGGATGGCGAAATCTATTCACACACTTTATAGGAGGCTTAAAGATGAAAATTAATGAAATTGTAACTAAAATTAAAGAAGTACGTGAATTATCTGTTAAAAGAAAATTTGATCAAACTTTCGATTTAGTATTCAACTTACAAAATTTAGACTTAAAGAAACCTGAGCATAAAGTTGACGTTGGAATCGTTTTAAAAACAAATGTTAAGCCTAAAAAGCATAAAATTTGTGTTATTATCGATCACACTGTTCAAGGTGCTGAGGGAGTATTTGATCATGTCTTATTTAATGACGAATTAGCAGCTATGAAAGGTAATATGGAGAAAATCCGTAAGATCACTCATAAGTTTGATAAATTTGTTGTACAAGCTAATCATATGCCTTTATTCGCGCAAGTTCTGGGTAGATACCTAGGACCTATGGGGAAAATGCCATCACCTAAATTAGGTATGGTAATTACACCTAAAACGCCTTTACCTGCATTATATGAAAAGTTACAAAAAACAGTTCATCTTCAAACGAAAAAGAACTTAGTACTTCAAGTTTCAGTTGGTTCAGAAAAGGAATCAGATGAAGCAATTGCGGAGAACATCCTTGCGGTGTACGACCAATTAATTCACGCGTTACCTGCTCAAAAGAACAACTTAAAAAATAGTAAATTAAAACTTACAATGAGTAAGTTGGTGGTATTATAAGATGGCATACGCTGCTAAAGTATCCCCAAAAAATGAACTGTTCGCTAATAAAATTAGAGACTTTTCAAAGAAGTATTCAATTTTAGGAATAGTTGATGTTACAGGTTTACCTGCTCCACAATTCCAAAAGATTAGATCTTCAATTAAAAAAACTGCAGAAGTTTTAATTGTAAAAAGAAGTTTAATTAACTTAGTTTTAAATGAATTAGAATCTTCTCATCCTGGTGTTTCACAATTAGTTGAAAAGTGTAGTGGTGTTGTAGGAATTGTTTTCACAAATGATAACCCTTTCACATTATTTAAATTTGTTCAAAAGAATAAATCTAACGCTCCAGCTAAAGGTGGTCAAATTGCACCTTGTGATATTGTAGTTCCAGCTGGACCTACTGCTTTTGCTCCTGGGCCAATTATTGGTGAATTAGGTGCTTTCAAAATTAAGGCAGGAATTTCAAATGGTAAAGTAGAAATTAAAGAAGATAGTATTGTTGCAAAAGAAGGAGATGTAATCTCTGATGATTTAGCAGGAATTTTAACAAGATTAGGAATCGAACCTATGGAAGTTGGTTTAAATATTAAAGCAATTTACGAAGGTGGAACTATTTATGATAGAGCAATTCTTGATGTTGATGAAGATGCAATCTTAGCTGATCTGAAAGGAGCAGCTTCCGATTGTTTCAAATTATCTATTGGTTTAGAGTACTATACTGGTGAAAACATTTCACACTTCATTACTGAAGCTGGAAGAGATTCATTAGGATTAGGTGTTGGAGTAGCATATCCTGCTGCTGAAACAATTAAAGCATTATTAGCAAAAGCAAACGCTTCAGCTAGTGGTGTTGGTTTAGCTCTCCCTGCGGAGAATAGGCCTGCTGGATTAGTAGCATCAGCTGCATCCCCAGTTGCGACAGAAGTTGCAAATGAAGAGTCAAAAGAAGAAACTAAAGAGGAACCAGCTGCACCTGCTGCTGGCCTTGGTGGTTTTTTCTAAAACAATTGGTACAAAAAAATGGAATATATTTATAGTGTAATGTTATTAAACAAGGCTGGTCAAACAGTTGATGAAAAGAATGTAACTGCAGTTTTAGAAGCTGCTGGTGTTAAAGCTGATTCAGCTAAGGTTAAATCCTTAATTGCTGCATTAGATGGTGTTGATGTAGAAAAAGTTATTGCTGAATCTTCAGTAGTTTCCGCTTCTGCTCCTGCGGCTGCTTCAACTGAAGCTGCTGCTCCAGCTGCTGCTGCAGCTGCTCCTAAGAAAGAAGAAGCTCCTGTTGCTGACGCATCAGCTGGTTTAGCTGGATTATTCTAATCCTTCTACTTTTTTTTGAAAATTTTCGTAAAAATTTTCACATATTTTAATTACAAATGGATAAAGAGGCAGTTCGAGGAGAATTGAATACAGTTAGAGCTGAAATCAGAAGTCTGAAATCAGAGTTTTCTAAAAAGAGAAACGAAAAAGAAGATCACTTTAAAAAAGGTGAGGATTATTCTACTGAGATTGATAAATTATATAATGAAGTTAAAGCTATCGAGTCCGAACATGGATTAGAAAAGATTAATACTGATTTAGAATCAATGAAAAAAGAATATGATGAGTTAAAGCCTCAATTAGACGCTGCAGAAAAAAATTTTACTCACGTTAAAAAGACAAGTCCAAGAATTGCACCATCATCACGTGAAGGTCCAGTTGTAAAGACTATCTCAGCAGAGAGAGCTAAAACAGAAATTAAACAATTAGAAACTTCTTTACAAACTCAAGTTTTATCATTAGATAAAGAGTCTGGAATTAATAAACGAATTACAGAATTAAGAGAAATTGTTGGAAATCAATCAAGTTCTCCAGTTGTATCAGATAATTCTGGTTCAAGTGAAGAATTTAAAGTTGCTAAAAAAGAATTATTTTCTGTAAAGAAAAAATTCATTAATGTTGAAAGAAGAATCAGATCTTTATACAAACAAATTAGATTAGTTAGTAAAGAGAAAAAGATTAAATATAAATTAATCGATGATTTAAGAGCTCAAAAGAAAGCATCTTTCGACGAGTTTAAGACTCACAAGAAATCTTATACTGAATTAGGTAAAACTTTAAAAGATTTATTTAAGAAAGAAGAAGATTACTTATCACAATTAGGTGAAGCTCCAGTTCAAAGAAAGAGAACTAGAGATGTTGAGTTAAAAGCTAAACAAAAAGAAGTAGAGTCCGACTTTATGAAGAAGGGTAAAACTTTAACAACTGAAGATTTATTAATGTTACAAATTAAGTAATTTTGTTAATCAAAATTATTTATTTTAATATTTTAAAATAAATTTTTATTTTTATAATTCTAAAAATTAATATTTATATACTTGTAATTATACTATTTTAACTTTTATTATCTTACAAACTTATTTAAAATTGAAAAATTATTACAAATTATGATTTTAGAATTTTTGATAACTATTTTTATAATATCAACTTTAAGTTATATCTTTCACAATAGTTATAACTTTCAAGTTTTAGTAAGAGTAAATTTAAGAAAAAAAGAATTATCGTCCTTATCAAAACAAACTTCAGGCGTATACATTAAGTCTGCATACTTCTCATCACAATATCACATCACATTAAAAAACGAATTTAAACCTTTATTAAAAAGACAAAAAGCTGATTTAATTAAATGTTATTCAATTGTAACCTTTAAAACAATTGATGCAAAATGGGAATTATTTTTTACTTTAACAAAAGATTCAGGAAAATTTGTCGAAAATATTTATTTAAAATGTTATCCTAATAATGAAAAAATAAATTCAAAAGCAGCAATTGAAAAAATTCACACTAAACTAGAAGTATACGCATCACACCACGCGCTTATCCAAATCTTAAACGAACAAACAACTATGAAAAATTTAAATTCATTATTAACACTTCATGAAGAAACACTAAACATTGGAGTTAGATATTTACAGTATAAAGGGAATTTAAAATTAAAAAATGTTTCAAAAACAAAATTATTACATAAAATAACTCTAATTAATGAGATAAAGAATAAGATATATTTACCTGGTATAAAAGCGTATTAACTATTTATAAAATTTATCCTCTATGTATAAAAGTGTACTAATGAAATTAAACTTTTATTTTCCTAATCTAAAATTTATTATTCTTATCGCAAATTCTACTCCGCTGTTATATTCATTTTCGTTTAATTTCATATATCTTTCAAGACATATTAAAAAATTATCTGCGTGTCCACCTTCTCCATAATCTACTTCTTTATGTATTTCAATATACTTAATATTATTTAGTCCTAGTTTATTTGATATATCCTCTAAATAATTCATACTATTATGATTTTCTAATGTTGTAAGAAAAGAT
>JABSQY010000065.1 GCA_013215525.1 Nanoarchaeales archaeon
TAAATTTTTTAATACTAAATTAGACATGATAAATAATGAAATTCTCAGTATATAATTCTTTTATGTCATTAATAGTAAAAAAACAATATAACCCAAACAACAATTATCAAACTTTGTGAATATTTTAGATTTCACGACGGCTTAGAAAAACATTGTTTTTCTTGAAAAGTAGCAGAGAAAGAAAGAGAAGTAAAAGGAATTAAACATTTAGGTAAAGATAACATTCACAAAGAAATGGCAAGAATATCTTTGATTCTTCATGAAGAATTTTTAATTTTCATTAAGGATTAGAAATCTTTCATTTCTTTATCACAACGGTTTAGAAATTTCTTTCAAATTCCTTGAAATGAGTGGCAGTGGCAAAGTGGTCGGTCTAAAGATAAAGTTGATAAGAAGAAGTAATATTAAGTTTAGATAAATAGTTTAAAATAGTTATGAAATCAAAATAAGACTATTCACTTCAACATAAAATAAACATATATAAAACTTGAAATATTAGTAAAACTAATTAAACCAAAATGGAAGAAATAATAAACTTTGAAAACCAAAAAATAAGAAGAATTTTACATGATGAGGAATGGTATTTTTCAGTAATAGATATAATAAGAATATTAACTGAGAGTCCAAATGCAAATAAATACTGGAGTGTATTAAAAACAAGAGAAAATCAACTTACTACAATTTGTAGTACTTTGAAATTAAAAGAAACTCTTAATTAATACAATAAAACAACAAAACATTAAATAAACCAAAACACAAAACTAATTATGAAAAAAATAAACTTAGAAATAATGGGAGGTATATCTTCTATTTATCTAGGACTCGCATACATAATTGGAATATTATTTTATACATTAATATTAAACATAAACCCAGCACACAATAAACTTGAAACTCTAATAAATAATCAATTAGAATTTCACATAATAACATTAATAATATACATATTCTTTGGATTATTTCTAATAATATTCTCACTCTCACTACATCAAACATTAAAAAAACATTATCCAAACATAATAAATTTTACAACAATACTTGGAATCTTCTGGGCATTTATAATAATGATAAGTGGACTAATACAAAATGTTGGTGCAAAGAAAGTAATTGAAATATATCAAACAAACCCAGAACTTGCAATATCAACATGGACAACACTACAAATAATTCAAGACGCACTAGGTGGTGGAACTGAAATAATTGGAGGAATATGGATATTACTAATTAGTATCGTTGCTCTAAAATCTAAAACATTTCCAAAACCATTAAACTATTTAGGAATAATAATTGGAATTGCAGGAATTAGTTCAGAAGTCCCAATGTTCTCTGAATTAGGTGGAATGATATTTGGACTAACTCAAATTATATGGTTTATCTGGTTAGGTATTATTTTAATTAAAGAAGATAAGAAATAAATAGATTATATTAATAGAATAATTCATTAAATTAAAATAAATAAATATATAAACAAATTAAATAAAAACTAAGTATGAATCAACACATAATTTCATTATTGACATTAATTTTAATAATATTAAGTTTATTTCTATTACCTTACGGAATAGTATTACTAATTGCAGGAATAATTATAAGTCATATTTTAAGAAAAAAAGATAAAACAAATAAATTAGCGTTTACTAATTTAATAATTGGGTATGGTATAATAATAATCCAAATTTTAATCATAGTTACAATTGGAATTCAATCATTTAACTACACGCAACAAGCAAATAATATATATGATAGTAATAATAAAAATGATAATATAAATTATGAAAAAGTTAAAGAAAATAAGAATTTATTACAAGTAGATACAATTGGAGAAGAATTAATTCTAAACAATAATTTTTCTAAAGGTTTTGAAAATTGGAATATGGATAATGGTTTTGAAAAAATTAATTTTAGTTCTGATTTTGAAATCAAAGATTCATCAGTAACAATTTATATTGATTATAATAACTCTGAAAGAATAAGTGAAAGTCAATTTATAAATATTCTTTATCAAGAATTTAATTTCAGTGATAAGATAAAAATAAATAAAACTTATTTATTAGAAATTGAATATGAATTTAATGGAGATGATAATACTAACCAGAATGAAGAAATTCATATCATGTTCTTAGGACCAGGTATCCCTAATTCAGTAGTCCATGAAACTAAATATAAATCAGAAAATAAAAGAATACTAATTAAATCTGAAATTTTGAAAAAGGCAAGTTCTATTGAATTTCAGATAATGGTAAGTGAAAATTATGATTACTTAGGTTCATATTTAAAAATAAATAAAATATCATTAAAAGAAACTCTTAATTAATACAATAAAACAACAAAACATTAAATAAACCAAAACACAAATTTAATTATGATATTCAAATTTGATAAAGTAAACCTTGTACACGGCGAGAAAAAGATTTTCGAAAACCTAGAATTTATTTTTAACGAAAACGACAAAGTAGCAATTATCGGAGAAAATGGAATTGGAAAAACTTCTTTCTTTAATCTAATTCTAGAAAATATAAAAAACAAAAACACTAAACTAGAAAATAAAGACATAACAATTACAACACAAGACGTTGGCTACCTAGAACAAACACAAGACCTATCAAACCTAACTCTTGCATCAGAGAAACTTCTTGAACTTGAAAAACAAATGTTAGATGAAGAAATTTTAGCAGATTCAGAAAAATACGAAAAAGTTCTAAATCAATACAGCGAACTAACAAATGAAAACCTATCACAAAAAGAAGAAGAATTAATTAAACTATTTAAATTTAATAAAGAACTATATCTAAAAGAATTAAGTAATGACCTCTCAGGAGGAGAAATTACAAAGTTAAAATTAATTAAACTATTTGCTAAAGAACACAAATATTACTTGTTAGATGAGCCATCAAACCATCTAGATGTACAAACAAAACAAACATTATACAAATACTTAAACGATGAAATTGAAAGTTATATTATTATATCTCACGATGTAGAATTACTAAACACATGTACTCAAAGAATTATAGAAATTAAAGATTATAAATTTACAATTTATCACGGAAACTACGAATACTACTTAGATGAGAAACAAATCGAGACTCAAAATTTACTAAAACTAAAAGCTCATAATCAAAACCAAATAAACAAACTAACTCAAAACATTGAGAATTTAAAACAATGGAGTTCTAGAAAACTTCGTGATATGACAACACATCTAAAACACGGTCAAGTAGCAAGTAACTTTGGTATCGGTAGAGGTAGCGCAGATTCAGGTATGGGAGAAAGTAGAAAAAAAGTTGTAAAAATGAGAGCCAAATTAGACTCTATAGAACTACCAGAAATTAAAAATGAAAATGAAATTAAAATAAGATACTTTGAATTTAAAATCCCATATACAAATGTTGTAAAGATAAACAAATTAAAAAAAACATACAACACACTTAACTTAGAAATAGATGATTTAATATTCGAAAATAAAGAAAAGATTGCAATCCAAGGAAAAAACGGAAGTGGTAAATCAACATTATTAAAATTAATAATGGGAGAAATCAAACCAGATTCAGGACACATCACACTTGCCGAAAATGTGCACATCGGTTATTTATCTCAAAAAATTAAAAACTATAACAATGAAAACACTTTATTACAAGAACTTACAAACTTAAAACTAGATTTAGAAGAACATGACATAAGAAAATACTTAGGAAAATTTCTATTTATTAAGAATCAAGTTTTCAAAAAAATGAAAGATTTAAGTGGAGGAGAAAAAATAAGAATTGAATTACTTAAACTAATCTTAACAGGTTCAAACTATTTAATATTAGATGAACCAACAAATCATTTAGATATAATATCGAAAGATGTGCTTGGAAAAGCGCTAGCAGATTTCCCAGGGCCAATATTAATTGTGTCACATGATGATTATTTTCTAGAGAAATTCGTAACAAAGAAAATAGATATTGAAGAATTTAATTTATAATATAGAAAGTAAATAAAGTTTTTTTGCTCAATCTTTTTTACTGATTTTAGGGGGAAAGGTGAGAACGCCTCAAGATGGCGGGCGACCCGAACCGTTAAGAAATTAGTCGAAAAAAGGTTGAAAGACGTGCTTGGAAAAGCGCTAGCAGATTTCCCAGGGCCAATATTAATTGTGTCACACGATGATTATTTCCTAGATACTTTATGAATAATCTTTGATTTTCATCAAGGCTTAGAAATTTTTTTCAAATTTCTTGAAGTTTGTAACAAAGAAAATAGATATTGAAGAATTTAATAATTAAAATAATAATATAGAAAAATAAAATTATAAATAATTTTATTTAAACTAAGGACAAGTTCCCCAAACTGGTTTATTCCCACCAGACAAAGCAGAAGAAGATGCAAATGAACTTGGTTCTGATGGAATCAAACTAACACACCAAGAAGTCAAATCCTGATTAAATATATTAGTATCTCTAAACATCCCGCCCATATCAGTAACACTGGACACATTCCAGGAACTTAAATCATGATTAAATGAATCTGCATTATAAAACGTATAACTCATACTAGTAACCTTACTCATATCCCAAGAACCAACATCATAACTAAACGCAGTATTCGCTGAAAACATACTCCGTATACTAGTTACACTACTTGTATTCCAATCACTTATATTTTGATTAAAACTTGAACTAGAAAACATAATTTTCATATCAATAACACTACTAGTATCCCAAGAACCAATCGGTTTATTAAAAACAGAAGAACTAAACATATTATTCATATCAGTAACCCTACTCGTATTCCAAGAATTAATTGGTTGATTAAACGCCTGAGCAGTACCAAACATATAACTCATATCAGTAACACTACTCGTATCCCACATACCAATAGCCTGATTAAAAATATTATTAACTCTAAACATACTTCCCATATTAACAACATTACTTGTGATCCACAGATTTAAAGGCTGATCAAAAGAATCCGCATCATAAAACATAAAATCCATTTTTATTACACTACTCGTATTCCACGAATTAATATTCTGACTAAAAGCATCTGAATTTCTAAACATACTCGCCATATTAGTAACACTACTAGTATTCCATAAATTCAAAGGTTGATCAAAAGTGGCAGTATTATAAAACATATAACTCATATCAGTAACACCTGACACATCCCAAGAATTAATATCTTGATTAAAACTATCAGCATCATAAAACATATAACTTAAATTTGTAACACCAGTCAAATTTGGAGCATCTAAAGCAGAGATTTGTAAATCTTTAGCTGAATAAAAAGTACTACCTAAATTATCAAACTTAAAATTCCCCCACTGAGTAATATCTATTAACTTCTCAATATCATCTCCGGATCCAGAAATATCATAACCAAATCCCTCAATATTTCCATAAATAATTAAATTTTTAGTTCCATAACTAGAATAAGTATGAGTAGTTTCAGGTTGATTCCAAGAACTAATAAAATCAGTATTTCCATCTCCCCAATCAACTAAAAAATTATAAGTCCCAGTAGAACGCAAAGGTAATTTAATTTCATTACTACTTGAAACTCCATTATTATCTGTACTCCAAGTAGTTCTAAACTCATATGATGCTGGAAAACCTAAAAGGTTACAAGAAGAAAACAAATAAGAATTATCTCCATCATAAGATCCACTTCTACAAACTCTAGAACTAGAAGAACAAAAAGTAGGATAATTAACAGTACTTGTAGTAAAAAAAAGAGCACTATCAGAATGATTTAAAGTTAAACCATCCAAAGTACACGAATCAAACAAAGTACCAACATCCATAGTCTGAGTAAAATTTCCTTTATTTGTAACAAGTTTAATCAACTGATTTCCATTAACTAAATCAACAGCAATATAATCTCCTAAATCAAAATCAATATAACCATAACTAGTCAAAATTGGAACTTGAACTGGATCTCTACTATATGATATAGTCATATCCGTTAAAACTGAAGTTTCATCATTTAGATATGTATCATATGAAAAAATAGTATCTCCATTAGATAAACCAATAACAATATTATTACTATCATTACCAACAGACCCATAATTAAAATCAATAGTCCCAATCTCATGTAAAACAACTTCAACCTCAACTAACTCGCCGGAACTATAAAACTCCCCAACATATCTAATAACAGCATATTTATCTGGAGAAGTACCTAAATCAGTACAAACATAAATTCCTCCATTACTTGTATCCATATCAACCCAAGTAAATGCGATATATCTATAATCTTCAATATCATCATTATAGTTACTATAATCATCATAATCATCAAAATTTATAACTCCATTAGTATCAACCTCAATCCCTGCAAAAGACCCTAAAATAATATCATCAAAAAATGGAAAATCAAAACCTAAAGCAGCAATTTCAGTATAATCATCATCTGAACTCAAACCAATATCATTAGCACAACCATAAGTATTATACGCGTTTGTAGTTGATATAATTTTATTATAATTACCAGATGGCGCAACATTCATATCAAACAAAACATTTCCTCCAACAAGAATTTGTTCAATTTCCAAATCAGTCTCATCAGTTTGAAAATTTAATATTTCTCCAATTAAACTATTAATCAAAGTTGATGAAATTAAAGGTAAATCAGATTCAATTAAATTTACTTTATCATATAATTTATTTTCAGTTACAACAACTACACTAAAAGCTCCACTTTTTTCTCCAATACAAGAAGTTAAATCAATTTTATTTAAACCTAAAGATATATTATTAGGAATATCACATTCATCATCACCAACACTAATCTTATTAATCGATAAATTTTCTTTATCACTATTAAAATATAATGTATTTCCGATAACTGCCTCAATTCCTGAATTTAAAAGAGCATCAGAACCTCGTTCTTCAACATCTATAAATAACTCACTTTGAAATGTACTAAACCAACCAGATAGACCAGTCACAGATAGCACTGCGACAACTAGTATTAAAGACATCGCAACAACAGGTGCCACCGCTTTTTTTTTCATAAAAACAAGATTCATAAACATAATAATATTGAAAATAAAAAGTTTATAAATAAATGTAATTATTAAAGTAAATAAAATAGAGAAAGTGAAACTTGAAACATATATAAATAATTATAAATAAATATTAATAAATAGTAATTTCAATACTATTCATAATATCTCCAATAAACCCACCAATAACTTCTTGTTCTTTCTCTAACATTAATCGTTCTTTAATTTGATCTTTAACATCATCAAATTCAGTAACACTTGCATCTTCTTTACCAGTTAATTTAATAATGTGAAAACCAAATTGAGTTTCGACAGCAGACAGAGTATAATCTCCAATTTCTTCTAATTCAAACACAGCAGCATCAAACTCAGCAACCCTAGCTCCTTTCCCAAAAAATCCTAAATCTCCACCAACTGATGCACTTGGACCAGTAGAATATTTCTCTGCTAACTTAGAGAAAACAGCACCATTCTTTAACTTAGAAAGAACTAACTCTGCATCCTCAGTTGAATTAACTAAAATATGGCTTGCCTTAACTTGCTCTGATGATTCATAATTTTCAATATTATCATCATAATATTTTAATACAATATCTTCACTAACATCTAAATCCTCAAAAATTGAAGAATTAATATATGAATTAATAGTTTGTTGTTTTGTATAAAAATCAATTAACTCATCAAAACTAAACTTTTTACCAATAAGTGATGTTTTAAAAGTATCTAAATTACTTCCAGATTCAATTAAAGACCTTTCAAAAAAACTAATAATTTCTTCCTTACCCATACTATGTCCAGCATCAAGAGCCATATCATATAACACATTAAATAAAAATATTTGATTTAATAGTTCTTCTTTCCCAATAACATCTCTGTACTCAGAAGGTTTTCCTTGTAAAAATAAAGTAATCTCAACATTTGCATCATACTCTTTTTGAGACAACTCAATCCCACCATATGCAGCAATAATAGTGTCTGGACTAATTACAATATTTGTATTCTCTAAAGATTTTAAAATTTCATCAGACTCATCAAGATTTGTAATATTATAAACATTATCTAAATTAGTTTGATTACTTTGAGAACCTAAAAACATCCCAGTTAAAGAATCAAATCCCTTAAAACTATTTGGTAAATCAAAATATGAAAAACTAAATATAGAAATAACTAATAAAATAGCAACAACTATTCCGGAATAGAATTTGTTTTTAGAAAATGAAATCGTATTATTTTCAGATTTATCATCAGATTTATTCTCAGATTTATCATCAGATTTATCATCAGATTTATCACTATTACTTTCTATATTTACTTTCTTATCAACTTTAATCTCATCGATAACTTTCTTTTCTTTATTAACTTCTTTATTTTTATCTTTACTAAATTTCATACTTTTTACTTCTTTTATTTTTTCAATCATAATATAATTAACCAAAATATATTTATAAAATGAGTTTGAAAAAATGTGAAAAAAAAATGAAAAAAATGAAAAAATATAATATTATTTCAAAAATATAATAAATCATTAATAAATAAAATATAACTATTTAATAATATTTAATTAAACATTATCATTTAATAATTTTAAAATTGCCATACGAACATACAAACCATTCTTTGCTTGCTCAAAATATCTTGCACGTTTATTCATATCAACATCAAGAGTAATCTCATCAACTCTTGGAAGTGGATGCATAATAATTGCATTATCTTTCATAAGTTCTACATTTTCTTTATCTAAAATAAATAAACCTTTTGTTTTCTCATATTCAACAAGTGATTCAAATCTTTCTTTTTGAATTCTTGTCATATAACAAACATCAACAGCAGGCAACACATCATCTAAATTATCTACTTCTGAAAAATTAAGATTATTCTCAACTAAATAATTTTTTAAACTTTCTTTAATTTTAGAATTATCAGGACTTACAAAAAAGAATTCATTTCCTTTAAATTTTGAAAGTAAATAAACTAAAGAATCACAAGTTCTCCCACGCAACAAATCACCTACAATTGCAAACTTCATATTTTCTAAAGTTCCAAACTCTTCATAAATAGTATACAAATCAAGTAAGGCTTGTGTTGGATGTTGCGATTTTCCAGAACCTGCATTAATCACAGGAACACTCGCAACAGACACAGCACGCTTTGAAGAATTATCTTCATTATGACGTAAAATAATAAAATCACAATAAGTAGAAACCATACGAATTGAATCTTCAAGAGTTTCTCCTTTTGATGCTGATGAAAACTGTGCCGCATTCTCTGTAGTAATACAATTTCCTCCAAGTTTTAAAACTGCACTTTCAAAGGAAAATCTTGTTCTTGTTGATGATTCATAAAATAATAAAGATACAATCTTTCCTCTTAACTCTTCAGAAACTTTTGTTTCATTTTGTTTCATAAAATCCGTAAGTTTAAACAATTCATTCAAAAATTCTATAGAAAATTGTTGAGATAAAATTATATTTTTCTTAGGATTTTCTTTTTTCATATTAATTAAATCTTTCATATGTATTTTATGTAAAAAGTGCTTATATACTTTGTCATTAAAAAACAATAATAATAAATTTCATTATTTTTTAAAATATAATAAAATAAATCCAGCAACTAAAGAATATCCGACTAAAACATAAATTACTTTTTCTAAACTAATCAAATCAGATAAAAATCCAAAAATTGGAAAAACTAAAATCAAAACTAACGATGTAACCATAGAATTTGAGGATAAAATTGTAGCCCTTTTAGAATCATCTTCAATCTCTGAATTTAATTTATCTGAAATAATTACTATCCTATAAATACCTAAACTCCACATAATTCCAATAATTACTGTAACTAAATAAATATTTGAAATAAAATTGATAAATAAAACTAATAACAAAGGCCAAATTAAAATTAAAAATGTAAACTCTAAATTTCTCTTCTCAAAAAAAGTAATAATTTTATGAGAATAAATTAAAAGAAAAGTTTTAATAATTCCTACAATCCCAAAAATAATTCCATAAAATTCTAAAGAATAAATATTATTAATTAAAGGTTGAATGATTAAATCACTAAAAATTCCAAAAGAAAATCCAAA
>JABSQY010000066.1 GCA_013215525.1 Nanoarchaeales archaeon
CATCATAAACTAAATAAAACTCATCAGCTTGAGAACTAGTAGAATTTTTTTTTAAATTTGAAGATAAATAAATACGCTCCCCACGAATCCCATAATCTGTCATTATAATTTTATGTTTAATCTTAGTTAATTTTACCCATAAATAAAATTCATAAAATAAAACAAATAATAAAATAATTGAACCTAAAATCCAATTATAATATAAACCTGAAAAAATACCTAAAATTAAAAGAAAAATACAAAATAAATTAACCCAAATAAAAAAATCCATATTATCAGAAATTTTATCACTTAAATTATTGTACTCATCAGACACATAAATCATAAGTTATCTACAACTTTTTAATTTATAAACTTGTATAACTATAAATAAAAAAAAGATGAATAAAAAAAAGATGAATAAAATGAAAAATTATTTCAAAGAAACAATAAGTTTCTTTCCCTTAATCTCAAAAGATTGAGAATTTTCATAAGTCCCAGCAACAATTTCTTCAGCACCAACTTTTTTACAAATAACTGAAAACCAATTAGTTGCAAGTTCAATAAAGTACTCATCACTTCCTTCAAAACTTAACATAATAGATTGAGATTTATCATAACCGAAATCCTTACGACAGATTTGTACACGTCGCATAAGTTCACGTAAATAACCTTCCTCCAATAAAACATCATCTTGAGCGCTATGTAAAACAATATTCCCACCAGTAAATTCAGTTGATACTAATTCTTTTGGTAAAATATTTTCTTTAATTAAATGTTCATCATAAACTAATTCAATATCTTCAAAAATTCCACCAGATTCACCAGCTTTAATTGCATCAACAATTGCAGATTTATTTTTATTAATAGCTCCAATCGCAGGTGATGGATTTCCAAAAGATTTCTTTAAACCAACAAAATTAGGTTTAACATTATAATCCATTTCAACATCTCCTAAATCATATCCTAATTTTGAAATATTTGTTAATTTTTTAATTAACTTTTCAAAAACTGATAACTTTGATTTCATATCAGCAGAAGACAAAATGTCAACTTTAGCTAAAGGCCAACGCACACCAATCTTTACTTTTTCACGAGAATTTAAAATCGCAGCAACAACATCTTGAGCTAAATCAAAATTTATATCAATTTCAGCAGCAGTTACTTTATCCATTAAAACCTTATCAACTTGTGGATAAGATTCTAAAAATAAAGATTCTTTTTTATTAATTAAATTTGCAGATTGATATAATTCTTCAGACTTAAATGGCGCAGCACATCCAAGCATTACAAGTGATTTCTTTAAAATGTCATTAATAATTAATAATAAATTTTCATCATAAGACTCGCATCTTTCCTTAACTAATTTTAAATAAGTTTTTGAAAAATCATTAACTAAAAATTCTTCAACTGTTTTGAATGCAAAATTTGTTTTAAAGTTTTCAATATGTTCTGTAAAATCTTTAATTGTTTTATTTAATCTAAATAAAATCCAAGAATCTTCACTAGATAAACTTGTAAAATCCATAGCAGTTGTGTGACGTAATTCATGTTCATTCAGATAGGAATTTGCAAACTTAAAAATATTATCAAGTGTATTAAAATATCCAAAAGTTTGTTTTAATTCATCTTCATCAAAATTTAATTTTGTCTCAGGTGCAACTTTAGTTAATAAATAATAACGTGAAGCATCAGCACCATAACGAGCAATCGCAGTAGTTCCATCAATCCCATTACCAAGTGATTTACTCATTTTAACACCATCTTTAGCCATTACAAAACCTTGAAATAAAACTTGATTATAAGGAGCTTTTCCAGTTACAACATTTCCAACATTTGCTAAACTACTAAACCAACCACGAATTTGATCTTCACCTTCAGTAATCCAACTCATAGGGTAAAACCTATCAATAATTTGTTCAAAGTTTAAACCTTCACCATAGTGAGACGCAAAACTAGCACATCCAGAATCAAACCAAACATCAGCAGTAAAAGGTACACGACTCATAACTAAACCTGATTTTTTATTAACAAAAGTAACTCCATCTAAATCATCAATATGTAAATCATCAAATGTTTTCCCAGTAACTTTTTCAAGTTCTTCTTTAGATTCAATAACTTCAAAATTCCCTTCTTCATCTTCCCAAATTGGAATAGGAATTCCCCAGAATCTTTGACGAGAAATTGCCCAATCCCCAGCGCCACTCATTAAGTTTTCAAAGTTCGTAGCAGCAGCTTTAGGAGTCCACTTAACATTTGAATTATTCTTAATAAGACCTGGAATCACTTCACTTCGTTTAATCCACCACTGGTCAGCCGCACGATAAACAATAGGAGTTTTACATCTCCAACAACAAGGATATCTGTGTTCCTTATCTTCTGTATATAATAATTTTCCTGATAATTTTAAAAATTCAATCGCAAGTGGATTAATTTCTTTAAAATATTTTCCTTCCCATTTCCCTTCATCCATATTTCCTTTAGAATCAATAGGACAAAAAATAGGTAAATTATATTTCTTCCCAGCTTCATAATCATCAAACCCGTGAGCAGGCGCAATATGAACTAATCCAGTTCCATCTTGTGCAGACAAAGAAGCTTTTTCTTTTTTATCAACCTTATCATCAGAATCAGATTTATTAGAATGTTTATATCCTTTCTTCTCTAACTTTTCAAAAATATCTTCTCCTTCTCCAAGTGTAACATAATCAGCCATAATAATTGCATGAATAAATTTATGTTCTTTATCCTTTGCAAATTCTGCTTGTGACGGAGTTTCATTTAAATAAATATGATTATACTTTGTACCCTCATACTCAATTCCAGTTTTCGTTTCAAGAACTTCAATTAAAAGAATTTTATTTTGTTTAGACATTCGTCCAATAAAACTCTCAACTAAGTTTGTCGCAATAACTAATACTTCTTTATTCCCATTTAATTCAACAAGAACTTTAGAATAATTAAATTGTGGATTAATAGCAATTGCCATATTTGATTGAAGTGTCCAAGGTGTTGTTGTCCAAATAACAAAACTCTCTTCATAATCAGTTGTTACAAATTCTTCAGCAAGTGGAAACTTTACATAAATAGAAGGGTCAACTAAATTAGTATAACTATCTTTAATCTCATAATCTGAAAGTGTTGTCTCATCATGTGGACACCAAGCAACTGTTTTATAATCTTTGTAAAGAAGACCTTGTTCATTTGCTTTTTTAAAAAATCTCCAAGAATTAGAAATATATTCTGGGTGTGAAGTTTGATAATGATTTCTATCCATCCACATACCATAACGTGCACGCACATCCCTCATATCCCCAATAATGTCAGAAACATAAGTTTTACACTCCTTTATAAAATTATTAACCCCAAACTCTTTTAATCTATCTACAGTTTGTAAATCTAATTTCTTTTGAACTTTATTCTCAACAGGAAGACCATGAACATCATAACCATCACGCGCATACACATCATAACCATTAAATCTTTTAAATCTCATAAAACTATCTTTAATAGCCCAATTACGTAAATGTCCTAAATGTGCATCTCCTGTTGGAAACGGTGGTCCTTCAATAAAATTAAAAGGTTTTAATCCTTCATTTTGCTTTAAAACTTTTGAAAAAATATCTTTTTCTTCCCAAAACTTTTGTATATTAACTTCATACTGGAATTTTTCTTCTGTCATAGAAATATAAGGAAATCTAAATTTATAAAGCTTTGTCAGTCCTGACAAAGGCTTAAGACTTTTTAAACAATTAAATCATTTATAAAGAATTAAAATTACATCAAAAAAATTAAAAAAAACTACACTTAGAAGCACTAGGTTTACTCATTTTCAAAAGTAAATTTACTAAAGTATCATGTCCAAGTAAAAGATTAGACTCATCACCACAACCAGGAATCAAATAATTACTTTTCAAAATTTGTCCATCACAATGTTTATACTCAAACATCCCATTATCCAAAGCATTAGGAATTAATGATAAAGATGAAACCATTAAAATCTTTTTTAAACTTTTATACATAGTTAAATTATTAAATTATAGTTCATAAATATTGCGTGATAATATTAACACACATAACTCAACTAAACTAAACTAAACTAAACTAAGAATCAACACAAGTATAAACTTTCATAATTACAGATTCTCCTTCAATAAGAACTGGATAATTATTATAAATTAAATTTTCACATTCTGATTTTAATAACTCAGTTTCCTCATCACTAAAAACATTTTTTCTAAATGGTCCAGCAGGACACTTAATGTCATGAGTTGAATTAAATTTTGCATAAGCATCAACCAATGCAAAGTCACATAAATTAGAAACATAATCTCCTCCATCAAAAGTTCCATAATTATCATATTCGTAAAATTGACAAGAATTTAAATGATTACAACTTTTCAAATACCTATCTGGCAAAGGTACAGAGATACAAGACTGAGTACAAGTATTTCCAACACCTGAAATTTTAAACTTATCAGATTTCAACTCCTCAACATTTCCAGCATTATCAACACTTGAATAACGAACAAATTTATCACAATTCCACTCATTCAAACATTCAACTTCAAAACGTAATCCATAAGTTCTATCATCCTCTAAAAAAGGGTCACAAGTATCACTATCATCAACACAATAATTAAAATGTGAAAGTCCAGACCCATTAATTTCATCTTTAGCATCAAGATACATAAGTAAAGAATTTCTAAGTTCTGCATGTAAAAATTCAGTTTTAGGAGCAAGTGTATCTAAAGAATTATATTCGCCAGAACCATCATCCAAATTTATAAAATACTCACTTAACCAAGGGTAATCATCTTGTGAAAAACTCCAATCTTCACTATTCCAATCAAAGACTGGAGAATTAGAATTTCCAAAAAAATAAGTAGAATCATCTAAAATTTTAGTTAAATCAGAAAATAAAATTCCACCTAATCCAAACATCAAATCAGGATTATCATCACGAGAATTTGAATAAGACCCAACCACTGCAGAAATTAAACTAACTCCTGAAAAACTACCAGCCGAATTTTCACCACTCACAGCAATATCTGAAAACGAATTATAAACTCCAGACAATAAATTCATCCCAGTCAAACCTCCAACAAAATTTTCACCAGAAACTAAACCTAAAGAATAAGAATCTGTTAAAATAGATAGTGTCTTCAAACTCCCCACAAAACCTCCAACAAAATCTTTTCCAGTAACATTAATATTAGTATAAGAATTAGAAAAAACATTTCTAGAAGATGAACTTCCAACAAACCCACCAACAAAATTATTCCCCGTAACTTCTCCAACAACATAAGAATTTAAAATTTCACTCCTTTTATTTGCTCTACCAACAAACCCCCCAACATAATTATTTCCTGAAACATAAATATTAACCAAACCAACTGAACTAATTTTAGCTCTATTTATCTCAGAAAACAAACCAACATAATTAGAACTTTCATTAATAAATAATCCATAAATTACTAAACCACTACCATCAAATTCTCCAGTAAATATAGGCCCAATCGACGTAAATACAAAATTTGTACAATCAATATCATTAATAAGAATAAAATCAGAATCTAAATAATTTGAAACATCTTGTAAATCAGAACACGTTGAAATTTCATAAGGAGTTGAACTAAAACCATCACCACCCGTAAAAGAAAATGCTAAATTAATTAATAAAATAAAAGATAAAAACATAATATTAAAACGAATAAAATTACTAAAAAAATTATTTACATTTTTCATATATAAAAATAAAATTAATATTATAAAATATATCGTAATATTAAAAAGTAAAAAAAGTAGAGTATAAAAAATAAACTTTAACTTCAAAAATGATTTAATTATTATATAAAGTTTAATCCAAACAAGAATAAACTTTCATAAGAACAGATTGCCCCTCAATAATTGCAGGATATTCTTTGAAAAATAAATTATTACAAACTGTCTGTGTTAAATCTAATAACTCATCAACAAATCTAGTTTCTCTAAAAGGGCCAGCTGGACACTTAATCTCATGACTAGAGTTATATTTTACATAACTCCCAGCCTTGTACAAATCACACTGATTCGCAACATAATTTCCACCATCAAAAAGTCCCATCAAATCATACTTATAAAATGAACAAGAATTTAATCCATTACACTCAGCCAGATATCTTCCTGGACTAGGTTTCACAGTACAGTCTGCCTGACAACTAGAACCAGCATCAATCATTTTAATTGAACTTGATACCATAGTTTCATAATTTCCAGCATTATCAACAGCTAAGTAATTAACAAATTTGATACAACCAACAGCAGTTGAACAAGACACTTGAAAATGTACACTATCACTAGCAACAACAGTTCCTAATAAAGGATTACAAGTTCCATCTTCATCAACACAATAATAAATTTTGTCAACACCAGACCCATGTAAATTATCAACAGAATTCAAAACAACAGGCACAGTATGAGATAAATATAAAGTTGTTAAAGTTGTAACAGGCGCAAGTAAATCTTCTCCTAAATGTAACCAAATCCTATTTGTTTCATTAAATAAACAATCCCCAAATAAAGAACTTGAACTATTTTGTACTGAACCTAAACAAGAAAAACTACCACTTGGATTAGAATCCGAAATAATTAAACTCCAAAACAAATTTGTTTTATTAACATTAATATCAACAGCAGTTCCAATTAAAGAACTATCTAAAGAATAATTTCCACTAGCAATATAATTTCCAGCATGTATATAATTAATTCCAGTCCCAAGAGTTAACTCCTCACTTAAATGAGTAACACACACTTTGTAAAATGAAGTCCCTGGAGCATAGATTTTACTTCCATCTAAACTAAGTAAGTCAAATAGATTAATTTCACGAGGATTACACCCCATCACACGATAATTAACTATAATCTCTCCATCATTATACAAAATTGGTTCTTCCGCTAAAATAAAAGTCCCACCAGATAAATTTCCTGGTAATTCTAAAACAATTGTACCTGATGCCATAGTATCATTAAAATACCATCCAATAATTGGATCTTTATCTTTAATAAACCTTTGAGCACCACCATCATTAACAAACTTAATAGCTTCAATATCATCAACTAAATATTTTGGTAAAATTTGATAAATTGTTAAATTTGAAGTAATATCATCTAAATTAATTTCAATTCTAGTTCTTAACATCTCATCAGCAGTATTATCACAATGAGACAAATCACCACCACTTAAAACATTCCCATAATTTCTATTAGCATGTCGATTATTACTTTTCTTAAAAGCAGAATCTGAAGAATAGTTATATCTTGCATAAATTCCTTCATAACAATTAGATTCTATAATACTTGAAGAAATAACATTTAAATTATGTTTTGTATTTAAAGTTTTAATCCCATCCAATAAAACTAAACCTTCAGTAGCTGAATTAAAATTATAAATATTATGTAAATTTAAAGCAGTATCAATCAAATTAGAATCAACTCCAAGAGCTGCAACATTAGAATTAAAAGTTTGTCTAAAAAATAAATTAGTATCCTTATCAATCTCAAAAAAGTTTTGTACATTTACTTTATCAATACTATAAAATTCAACTCCAGAAATATTAGTTTCAAATAAATCTAAATCATTATTAAATTCCCAAATTTTTTCAACATCACATTCAAGAATAGTTAAATCAGGTAGAGTAGCAGTTAATGATTTATATTTAACTTCAATATGTGAACTACTAGTAATTGAGTTTCTAAACCCATAAAAATCTTTTCCAGTATTTGATTTCGTAGCAACAAAAATCCCATCAATATATAAATTAAAATTATTATATCCTAAAAGGTTTCTTTTTGTTTTATATGCAATTTTTAATTTTCCAATTGAAGAATCATATTTACAAGTTCCATACTTAACTAAAGAAGAATTATACCAAACAGAATTAGGTTCAACTTGTAATGAATCAAGAACAGACACATCTTTAGGCAAACTACATAAATCAGTTGAACCAGTATTAATCCCATCACACATCCATTTAAAATGAGTTGAATTACCTACTAAAGAACCAAAATTACCTTCAACACACTGGTCAACTGTCACAGTATTACAAGCACCATCAATTTTTTTATTTGCAGAACAACTAATATCATCTCCAATTGTTCCTGAAAAACAAGTCCAACTCCAAGTATTTCCTAAAAATGTAAGAGCAGAATTCCCACCTAAAGAATCACAAAAACTAGTAGGAGCAGTATATAAATTTTGACCATTTTCAGAAATTGCGCAAATCCCATCATTAGCACAAGGAGCAGTAGAACAAGAATTCCCCCCATTATTAATAAAATATGGACTTGGACACAAACTTCCACTACCAGATGGAAATTGTGTTGTAACCCATTTTTTATCATAATTCCCTGTTGAACCACAAGCACTAACAGAACAAGACCCATAATTTTTATTCCAATCTCCACGACAATCAACATTAGGAGTTGATGCAGTACAACTATATGCATGTTCAAATGAGGTACTACCTAAACAATCCCAAGTCGTACCATCACCATTAGCGGGAGTTCCAGGCGCACAAGTATTATAACTTGAACCACAAACCATTAGAGCAGAAAAACCTATCTCAAAAAAAGTTATAAAAAATAAAAATAATAATAATAATTTTTTTATATACATAAAGATATAATAAAAAAAAGATTATTAAAAAATAACATTAACTAATAAGTAAAAAATAAATAAAATTAATTAATTTTAGGAGTTATTTTATCATTAATGTTTCCACCAAGTGTAAAAATATTATCGTGTGTAGCTGAACCTAATTTAGCTCCAAAATTCCCAAATAAATAATTTCCTTTATTATCAGTCATATATCTATCATGAACTCCAGTATAACCAGAAGTAATTTGCTCAATATTAAAACTATTAAATCCTAAATCATCAGTGGTATTTGGTTGAAAAATACCAGTTAATTCTAAACCAGCATCTCTTGGATCAACTGGATCAATAACAGATGTAAAATTTGTATCTAAATTTCTAAATTCAACTGAATTTGGAGTATACTCAGTATGTAAAGATTGAAAAGGAACAAGCACATGTTCCTTTTGAACAGGAGTTCCTTCACGAGTAGCTAACTCAGATAAACGGTTTGTCATATCTGCACTAGTACCATTTAAATAAAAATCAGAAGTTTTACCAATATTTAATTCAACATCACAACCATCAACACTAACATTTTGAACAGAATACCCAACTGAATCTCCTTCAACAAAATTAACACAAGCTCGAGTCCCATACTCATTTTTATTATTAACAACATTAGGATTTTCTGTGCCAACAGTAAGCATCTCCTCCATAATACCACTTCTAATTTGTTTAACTAAATAAGATTCTGAAGCATTATCAAATTCATTTGTAAAATTTAAAACACCTTCAATATTAAATTCACCTGCATCATTTTTAAGAATACAATCAAGAGATGTTTTAATTCCTCTATCATATGATGAGATATTATCTTTTAAATCAGTTACAACCGTATAATTTCCATTACCATTATCAGTAATACTTGTTCCAGCACCACATGAATCAAGTAGACCATTTACAACATTAAAAGAGATTTCATCAGAACCATTAAAAGGATTATATCCACCAATAAAAGAATCAGTTAAAACAGGATTGGAAACACTATTATCAACAGTAGACTTTGCAGCAGAAAAATCAGATTTCCCACTAACTGTTAATTTTTTAGTACATCCTAACTTATTAAATGTATAATTTTCTAAACTAACTTTAGTATCATCTTTACTTGTAAAATCTCCACAAATAAGATTCCCATTACTATCAGTATATGTAAAATCAATATTTTGAATAGTAATATCATTCCCAGAAGTTAATGAACCTAAAATTTCAGAAGTATTAATAGTTCCGCCAAATTCAGAACTTACTTGTTCTAAATTTTTTCCCTGTTCAACTACAACCACAGGAGGTTTATCAGGTTTAGGAGTTGAATCACTACTACTACAAGCACCTAAAGCAACAGCACCAGCCGCAACAATTATT
>JABSQY010000067.1 GCA_013215525.1 Nanoarchaeales archaeon
AATGAAAAATTTAAACAAAATGAAAAAGAAATAATTTCACAAATATTTGAATTAATAAAAAAAAATAATATTTGTAGAATTTAAGTATAAATACATAGAAGAAAGTAAAAATTTTTTCAAAATAACTATTAAAAATAATAACTTTAATAAAAATAAGAAATCACGAAAAATAACTAGAAATTTAGAATACAAAAAAATTGGAATGTGTTTAGATTTTACATTTATTTATCTAGCAGTATTTGAAATGGTAAATTTTCCTCTAGAAAAGATAAGTTTTACATCAGTGCCTGCACACGTATTAATTAGATATCAATTTAACAATACATCACATATATTAATTGAAACAACTGATAAAACTAACACAAAATATTTTGATTCTGATTACATAGAAGGAAATGGTAATATTGAATCTCAAATTGATACAGATACAATTCAATATACAAAATACTTACTAAATCATACAAAACAAGAACTTCAAGCAATTATATACTCTGAAGTTTCAATAGTATTATTGAATAATAATAAATTAGAAAAAAGTTTAGAATATTCAAAACAAGCACATAAATTATATCCTAATTCCCCTGAAATAATGACAGGTTATATTTCGACAATAGTAGAATTAAATAGGACTGAATTAATATATGAATTCTCTGAAAAAATATCTAAACTAAATAAACTCGATATTGAAAATTTAAGAAATGAAATTTTTTGTTTAGGATATTTATTTGAAAGAGAGAAAAATGAAACAAAAAAAGAAAAAATAGTGAAAAAAATAAAAGAAAAAATATCTTATATGAAAATTATTGAAGACATGAATGAAGAAGATGAAGATGAATTTTACCTAAGAATAGGTATTGAATAAGGTCATAATTATAGATGGAATTTATTTTTCTTTAGAAAAAAAATTAAAACTACGAGTTTTATTTTTCATAAGTAACCCGCAATTTTCAAACACAAACTCAACACGTTTTGACTCAGGCCTAAACTTATGTTTTTTCAAACAAGCATACTTCACATCATCATCTTTATCTAACTCTAAAATTGTCTTACTCCAATACTCCATAACATTCCCCCCTGTCATCTTTTTTTCTTTTGTATCAAAATCAACATACATATGATTTGTAACAATTACTGGAATATTAAACCCTCTAGCAATCTCAGTTAACAAACGAAGTTGTTCACCCAAATCAGAATTTATTTTTTTAGGAGAATCTCCAAGTTTTAAACGATATAACATTACAAGTGAATCAACAATTACAAGCCCAATACTTTTAGCTGATGTGATTTGTTTATTTAAACTAGAAATTACTTTTTGTTGATCTTCAAAAGTTTTAGGACTAATTACAATAATATTATTTAAATTAATATCTGGATTAATTTGTTTAAGCCGTTCCGGAGAAAACCCTCCTTCCGTATCCACATAAATAATTTTTTTCCCAGTTTTCAAATAAGCATTAACATACTCAAAACAAAGTGTAGACTTTCCAGTCCCAGGAGAACCATAAAAAGAACTAATAGTATTTGTTTGAAGTGGGCCTAATAATTCATCAATAAAATTATTAACTTTAATTTCTCCATTAATCTCAGTATTAATTACCATTTTAAAAATTATAACAACTCCAACACACACTCAGGCGGCCTACCAATTCGAGCTTTATCCCCGACAATTACAATTGGTCTTTCAATAACTCTTGGATACTTAATCATAAGTTTCATAGCATCACTATCAGTTAAAGTTCCAAACTCTCCAATAAAATCTTTAACCTCTTGTTCTTTTTTACGTAATAATTCAACTGGGCTAATTCCCAGTTTTTTACAAATAACAACAATTTCATTTGAAGATAATTTATCTTCCAAATATAATCGTACAACTGGTTCTTTTTTCCAGTCTTTTAATAATTGTAAAGTATTACGTGACTTAGAACATCTCGGATTATGAATAATTGTAATTTCATCTAACATAATAAAATAAATAAATATTAATATATTAATGTAATGTGTAACTTAGTAATATATTTCAAATAATATTAAATAAAACAAATAAAAATTGAAAAAAATTGAAAAAAAGTAAAATAATCCAATCAAATAATTATAAACATAAATCGACTTCTAATTCCAGTGGAAATATTTACTCTAATAATAATAATCATTTTAGCAATCTGTAGTGGTACAATAACTGGACTAATTCCAGGACTACACATAAATTTTATCTCAATAATGATTTTAATAAATTTTCAAGTCCTTACAAAAATACTACCAACAGAACAATTAATTATATTTATTATAATAATGAGTCTAACGCACACTTTTGTAGACTTTATACCATCAATAGCATTTGGAATTCCGAATTCAGACACAGCAATGAGTATACTTCCAGGCCAACAAATGATACTTAAAGGTGAAGGATATAAAGCAATACTTTTATCAAATTTAGGTAGTTTATTTGGAGTAATTACAAGTGCAATTATTGGTACAATTTTTTACTTTAATTTAGAAAGTTTTTATACAACAATTCAACCTCTACTACCCTATATACTAGCAGGAATTGTAACATTAGGAATATTTCTAGAACCGAATAAAAACCAGAAATTTATGGCAATAATACTAATATTATTTACAGGGGGGTACGGAATATTTTTATTAAATTCAGTTCAACTAAATCAACCATTATTAATTCTATTTACAGGAATATTTGCAAACGCTGCAATCATCAACAGCCTGCTACAAAAAACCCAAAAACTACCACCACAAAACTACAATTTACCAAAAATAAGACAAATAATAAACAAAAATTATCTAAAATCAATCTTTAATGGAGCATTATCATCAAGTATATGTTCTGTAACACCAGCAGTTGGAAATATTCAAGCAGCAACACTATCAACAATTATATCAGGAATCAAATTTAAAAGAAAAAATAAGAATGAGAAAACCAAAAAACAAACAAAACATGATATGATAGAAGAACAAAAACAAAAAGAACAAGATAAAGTAGAGAACCAAGAAAATTTTATTAGTTTAATATCTTTAATTAATACAAATAACTTTGTATTAAGTTTAATTACATTTCTAACAATCTCAAAAGCAAGAAATGGAAGTATATTTGTAATCTCTCAAATATTAAGTAATATAGATTTAGCTCAAATAATCAAATATTATATAATAATTGTAATTACAACTCCATTTATATTTTATTTAACATTAAAGATAGGTAAATTTACAATTAAAAAACTAACTAAATTAAATAAATATTTTAAAAGAATAAACTTTACATTATTATTACTTTTAACAATTCAAATCACACTACTAGAATCATTTTTTGGATTAATATGTCTAATTGGGGCAACTTTATTAGGATACATAACAATTGTTATGAAAATAAAAAGAATACATCTCTTATCAGCTTTAATCATTCCAACTATATTGAATTTAATGTGAAAAAAAATTAAAATTTAAATGAAATTCCAGCATAAATTCCACTAGACAAAGTCTCTCTTTTTGTTTTATGATATTCTAAAGATAATTTATAATCATCACTTGAAATAGAAACTCCAGATACAATATTTGTAAGTCCATCTTTAAGTCCAAAATATCCATCATCAGTAATAGTTGCTGAAATTTTTGGCATAATAGTTACATCTTCACCTAAAATTGAGGTGTTAAATGGAAACTGAGTTGAAATAATATGTCTTTCTCCACCATCAACTATCTTTTGATAATTATATGATGAATTTCCATAATTAACTTTAATCCCAGGAACATAATAATTATCTCCTTTCTGTGGCGCCCAGAAATCTAAAGTTCCAGTAAGAGTTATATTTTTAGTTAATTTTTTAGATATTGAAATGCCTGTATCTAATTCATTATTAACTCCTGATTTTAAATCAAAATTTGCAAACCCGTACATATTGAAATTTGTAGACTTATCTAATTTACAAGAAACACTAGGAAGTATTTGTAAAACTTGATTTTTTACAGGTTCAAAACCATCAACTGGTCTCTGAGAACTTCCAATAGTTACAGAAGTATTTATATTACATTCATTTGCTAAAGTAACAGGTGAAGTTAATAGTGCTAAAGGGAGTAAAGTCTTGATTATTAGTTTATTTATATTTTCCATTTTTATTTGTGTTACTTAATAGTAACAACTTCTTTTATTTAAGATAGTACTCCCCTAACTGGGGAGAAATATTTATAAAATTAAAAAAACAAATAATAATTATGGAAAATAAAATTAATTACTTACTTGAAGAAATGGGATTAACTCAAGGTGAAGTAAAAGTATATTTATCTTTATTTAAACTAGGAAATACATCATCAGGAGAAATTGTAAAAGAAGCTAAAGTTCATACTTCAAAAGTATATCCAATATTAGATAGACTTATTGATAAAGGTTTAGTCTCATACATCAAAGAAGGGAAAAAAACAATATATTGTGCAAATTCCCCTCAAATGTTAATTAAATTTTTAGAAGAAAAAGAATTAAAAATTGAAAAACAAAAAAAAGATGCTAAAGAAATGATTAAAGAACTTGAATTAATGAAAACTTGGGAAAAAGTAAAAACCCAAGCAAGTATTTTTAAAAGTTTAAAAGGATTTGAAAACTGTTTTGAAAATTTTAAAAAAAATATAAAAAAAAATGACGAAGTTTTAGTTTTCTGTACTCTAAATTTAGAAAAAAATTTAGAAAGAAAATTTAAAGATTCATTGAATCAATTATCAAATAAAATTAAAATATGTTTAAATGAAAAATCTAAAAAATTAAATGAAGAATTATTAAAATTAAAAAATATTAAAATTAAAAAAATCCAAGAAAGTTTATTCATTCCAGCTTTAATTTATATTCATGAAAATAAAATAATATTATCTGTTGAAGAAGGAAAAACTACATTTTATATTGAAAATAAAGAAGTTGTTGAATCATTTAAAATTTATTTTAAAACTTTTTGGGAATCAAAAACAAGAATTTATTCAGGTAATGAAGGATTAAGTACAGTTATTAATGAGATAATTGAAGCAGGGAAAAAAGGTTTACCAAATTTTGGATTTGGAACACACGATAATCCATTTATTAAACATGTTCCTGAAGAAATGAAAAAATTATTTGAATCTGAAAAAAAATATAATATTGATACAAAATTACTTTTCATGGAAGGTGGAGAACACAATCAACCTAATGCAAATGTTAAATATTTACCTAAAGAATATATATCTCCAGTAAGAACAATGATATATGGAGACTCTGTAGCAATTGCTGATTTTTCAACTAAACCTTGGACTACAATAATTATTGATAAAGCAGAAATTGCAAAATCATTTAAACAATACTTTATGACTTTATGGAATTTAGAAGTTAAAGTATATTCAGGAATTGATGGAGCAAAAAAAGTCTTAAAAGATATCGCTCAAGCAGGAGTTAATGGAGAAGAAATTTGTGGTTTTGGAACTGATGAAGATGATTTTTTAAAATATTGTAAAAAAGAATTAGATGAATATTTCAAATTAAGTAAAAAAAATCCATTTAAAGAAAGATTATTATTTGGTAAAGGATTTAAAAGTCCAAATCCAACTGCAAAAATTAAAACTCTTCCAAAAGGATTTAATGTTCCAACAAGAACAATAATTTATGGAGATAAATTAGCAATTGTAGATTTCTCTGAAGAAATAACAACAATTATTATTGAGAAAAAAAACATTGTTAAAGGGTATAAATCTTATTTTGAATACTTATGGTCAACTGCGCAATAATTATTATAGATTATTTTTCCATTAAAAAATAATTCGCTGAAATTATTAAATTTGGTTTTTGTGGAACTGAAATATGTCTATTCTCAAGCACATTAAAATAATTACCTAGAGTTTCTAGTCCAGATTTTAAAGTCTCAAAATAAATCTCAATTCCGACTGGAGATTTTCTAATTGTACCAGAACCCATAAACTCCGTATCTCCACTAAACGCTACAGAAAGGTATTTACCTTTATCAGTTAATAAATTATTAATACATTTAAAATAATCAACTCTATCTTGTTCGTCTGTAATCTCATGTAACATTCTCCAATCAAAAATAAAATCAAATTTCTCATTTAGTTTTTCTAAATCTTTACAAGTTTTAAGTTTAAATTCTAAATCTAAAGTTTTTTTGATTTTTTTCACATTATCTTTTGCATATTTAATTGCATTCTTAGAAGAATCAATTCCGACAACAGTGTTACCTTGCTGCGCTAAATATATAGATTGATAACCTTCACCACATCCAACTTCTAAAATTCTTGAATTTTTAGGAATAACTCCAGAGTTAATTAGTTCTTCTAACTCTTTTGGTGCAGTTGAATAAGTCCAAGGCGCATTATTAGGTTTAGAGTATATATCTTCAAATTTTTTACTAGTTGAAGTCTTAATTGATTCAGTTCCTGTAATTTTAGGTTTATTATTTGTGCTCATCGTACTTATAAGTAGTAAACAAAAATATATAAATCTCGCGCCCCCCTTGAGGATAACTATGAACTTAACCATATTAGAAGAAATTGGATTAACCAAATCAGAGGCCAAAGTATACCTCTCTTTATTAGAATTAGGAGATGCTAAAAGAGCAGAAATAATAAACAAATCAAAAGTAGCTAGTTCGAAAATATACGAAATATTAGAAAAATTACAATCAAAAGGTTTAGCAACAACTTATTTAAAAAATAAAATAAAATATTTTAAACCAGTAAATCCAAAACAGTTAATAAACTATTTAGATGAAAAAAAAGAAAAAATAAATAAATTAGAAACTGAGACTAAAAACATTTTACCTGAATTACTTAAACTGTACACATCATCAGAACAAAAAAAAGAAGTTGAATTATTAATTGGATTCAAAAGTATGCAAGAAGTATTCAGAGAACAAGTTGAAGAATTAGGAGAAGGAGACACATGTTATGTTATGGCAGAAACTCATGAGATTAATGATACAACAAATTTATTTTTCTCACAAATTCATTTATTACGTGAAGAGAAAAAAATTAAATCAAAAATGTTATACAATATTTCTCAAAAAAAAATAGTAAAGAATTTTTTTCCAACTTCAAAATATCCATTAACTAAAACAAAATATATTGAACACGAATCATCAATTGCAATTAATGTATATAATAATAAAGTATTAATAATAATATTTGGAATTGAAATTTCAATAATTAAGATAACATCGCAAGATGCAGCAAACAGTTTTTTAGAATACTTTAAAGTATTTTGGAAAACTGCTAAAAGATAATTAATAATTTTAATATTAGTTCTTTTTAAATTTCAAAATCATATATGTTGGATATGTAACTCCATCAATAATTTGTTCACTTGCTGGAAAGTCGCAATGTTCTTCAAAAAGTACTAAATTAGATTTTGATAAAATTTCAGTATCAAAGTATTCTTGTAAAGTATGACTAGGTTCAGTAAGTTTAATCTCTCTATTAAATATATATGATGTAACATCTCCTTTTTCAAAATAATTCATCTTATCATCATTAATATACCCTTCTAATAAAGTTCTAAATGGATGTTTACTTAAAATAAATATATCTCCACCTGATTTTGTAACACGAATCATTTCTAAAATTACTTTCTTAACATTTTCTGCCGCTTGAATTGCATAAGTAGATGTTGTAATATGAAATGAATTATCTTTAAATGGAAGAGTTAACATGTCTGCGACCAAAAATGTTCCAATTAATTCTCTTTTTACAATATCTATCTCTTTTTTAGATATATCAATACCGGACACAGTTGCGCCACAATCAATATAATACTTTAAATCACAACCAGACCCACATCCAACATCAAGCATATTTTTATTCTTTAAATTTCCTAAGATAGTGTAACTATTTTTTCTAGTTTTATTTTCTAGCTCCTCAGTCAAAACCTTATATTCATTTGCAAAATTATTGTAATTTCCCATAATAATAGTAGTCAAATTATTAATATAAATCGTAGTTGCAATAACTTATGACAGCAAACAAACATTTATATAACTAATATAACTAAACAAAGTATGAACATAGAACAATTAGAACAAATCGGATTAAATAGAAATGAAGCAGTTGTATATCTTGGATTATTAAAAAATGGTAATTCATCAGCATCTAATCTTGTAAAGTTTTTAGGAATACATAGAAACATAGTTTATGATAACTTAGAAAAATTAATTGAAAAAGGATTAGTATCTTATATAACTGAAGAAAATAAAAAGATTTTTATATCTCAAGAATCAGACTCATTACTTGAATTTTTAGATTCTGAGAAAGAAAAGATAAACAAAAAAGTTGTAGTTGCAAAAGAACTAATGAGCGAAATCGACACATATAAAACTAAATCATACGTTGAGCAAAGCGCAGAAATTTTTCGTGGTAAAAATGGGATTAAAAAAGTATTAACTTTAATTTTAAAATCTAAAGAAAATCTAATTATGGGAATGACAAATAAATCAACTGAATTATTAGGTGATTTATATTGGAAAAATTTTAATGCTAAAGTTAAATTTTTAAAAATTAAAGAAAAAATGTTACTTAACTCATCATTTGAAAAAATAGGATTTTTCTTTGAAAATAATAAAAACATTGAATATAAAATACTTCCAAAAGAATTTGATCAAGTAACAGAAACTATTATTTTTGAAAATCAAGTTGCTATATTTATATATACAGACCAACCAATTGTATTCTTAATTAAAGATGAAGAATTTTACAAATCTTCAAAAAAACAATTTGAATTCTTTTGGAAACTTTGTAAATAATTTGAAAATAAAATAATTATATGATATAAGTTAAAACATTATTAATATGTTTTATTTCCAAAATAAAACATAAGTCCACTGTACACATCAATAAATATATGAACAATCATTGGAATAATAATATTTCCAGATAACAAATAAATTATAGAAAACATAATCCCCATTAAAGTAGTACGTACAACATATCCTACTCCTAAATACATATGCCACAATCCAAACACAACACTACTCAAAATCACTGCAACAAACATACTAAAATAACCTTCAACAAAATTAAGTAAATAAGCACGAAAAATTAATTCTTCACAAATTCCAGCAATAACTGACACAACTAAAGTAAACACTAAAACTTCTCTTTTGGTTTTAGGCATTAAAAATCTAATACTTTCAAATTTAGTCAAGATTTCATCACGTAATTTTTTACTTGAAATAATACTTTTAACAAGAAAAACTAAATAAACAAAACCAATTAAAATTAAGATATAAATGAGATATTAACAAGATTAAAATCAACAATAAATCTAAAATCTAAAACAGATAACTTATTTGTAAAATATAAATAAAGTAAAAATAATGTAATAACCCATAAAGAAAATGATATCTTTAAATATTCAACAATTTTACTTTTTGATTTAATCTATTAAAATTACAATATATAATGAAACTAAATATATATAAACTTAATAAATTAAAATAAATTATGAATACACAAGAAAAAATTAAAAAATGTATGAGAAATAGATTTATTTTCATTAATGAAGATAAGCACGCAATTGTTGTCGAAAAAGTTGATTCAACAAATGGAATTGCTTTAGAATTAGTAATAAACATGTATAATAGTAAGGCTTTACATAATGATAAACTTTTATATGATGAACAAGATATAAAACATTTTGAAGCTTTTAAAGTTGAAAATCAAAAATAATAATAATATCAAATAAATTTAAACTCAGAAACATCCAACACAAGTACACAAAGTAAAGTTATATTAATATCTTTTGAATTTGAATAAATTGTTAAAGATAAAACATAAGTTAAATTATCACTAATTTTAGAAATTAAAGTATAACTTTTACCAACTTTAGAATCAACTGTTTCAACATCTAAAATATTCTTTAAAACAAAATCATTAAAATTTTTTATTCAAGGTTTTTTAACTCCAATAAAAGGACGTTGGGCAAATGGTGCAAATTTTGACTTATCAGAAGGTTGGGAAGGTTT
>JABSQY010000068.1 GCA_013215525.1 Nanoarchaeales archaeon
TATATCCTTATCTCCATCACTAATTCCAGTTGCGGCATTATAAATATACTCCGCATCAGAATATGGAACAATCAAATCATCAGGGTTTGTGTTAAACAAATATAATTTATCAACATCAACATTTGATAAATCAAAAGTTGAAGTTTGTTCTTTTGATAAATTAATATAAAAATTAACCATACTATTAGATAATTTATACTCATCAGATACTAATAAACCTCCAACTAAAAATGGACTCAGGAGTAATACAGATTTTTTTACTGGATTTAATATATAATTACTTGGGTCCAATAAATAATAACCAATTAATTGAGAACCATACTCACTTAATTCTAAATGTTTTCTATTTCTAATTAAGTTAGAAACTTTATTCCCATAATTAGAATTTAAATAAGTAAAAGCAGTTTCATCATTTAAAACACTTGGAACTCCAATTCCAAAAAACTTACTTACTGGTTTAATTGGTAAACCAACATCCTCCCAAATACCTGTTTCATAATTCAAAACTTCACCTGCCTTATCTAAACCAGTTTTTGAAAAAATGTTTAATCCAGCCAAAGCACTTCTACCACCATTACTGTGACCAACATAATTTACTTTATCTTTTCCAGAATACTTTAAAACACCCGCCAAACTTGCTGGAAAATATTTTTGAGCGACATCATCAAAAGTATAGTCTGGGCAACTATCACACTCAGTTTCAGGTCCACCAGTTAATTCTAAAAGCCAAACATCATATCCATCTTTAATTAAACTATTTCCAAATTTACTTAAAGATTCCAAACCTGAAAAAACACCACCAGCCATAACAACTGGAGTATCATTTACCTTTAAAGCATTCTTAAACTCTTCTGAGTAGTCAGACCTTAAATTCTTAATCCTCAAATAAGTTTCTTTACCATACGATGTCGAATCTAAAGTTTTAACTTTATGAACTTCCAGTTCATAATTGTTGTCAAATAAAACATTTTCTATTTTTGAGTACAAACTATTATCATTTTTAGCATCTCGACTCAAACCAATCAAATCCCTTACACCTAAAGAGTCAGTATGAAACTTCGAAATTCTTTTGTAAACTTTATTTTTAAAAGCATCAGGACTATGCCAATAAACTGTCTTATCATAAAAGTCTAAATCAAAATATCTACTCCTATCATTTACAAGTTTTTTAAGACCAGCAATAGTTCCAACTAAATATTTACTATAAACTTCAATTACTGGAATATTATCTTCAAATCCACTAAACTCAATAGTAGATTCCCACTCTGTATCAAAATCATAAAATACATTTTCATTTTTTAAGATATCAACTTTTAAAATCATATCAGCATCAGATTTACTTTCAGCAATCTCTGAAAAAGTATCTATATATTGAATAATAATATCATCTAAAATACTATATTTATCCATATCAACATCAACAAATACTTTAATCTCTCTATCATAAGGTTTCAAAACATAATTATTATACTCATTTCCATAATCCTCAACATAACGATTACCAGGGTCAACCCATACGTGTAACAAATCAGACTCCTTTGGGCTATCTAAATTAAAAGTTACACAATTATCCTCATAACTATTCAAAGTCTTCTGTGTCACATACTCACGAGTTTTAACAATACTATTCTGTTCCTTATCTTGATGATAAACTTTTATATTTACACTCTTACCATTATAACCAGTCTGCCTTACACAAACCTCAGTTTTCTTATCATTAAAAGTAATTAGTTCTAAATCAACACTCAAATCTTTCTCAGGTTCACATACAGAACAATCAAACCGCAAGTTCACTAAATCTCCATCCTCAGTAAAACTAAAACCATTTTTAGCATTATTATTAATAGGTTTACAAGTTGCCGTAACATCTTTACAAGTAGCAGTAACAGTTTGCTTATAATTACAACTAGTACTATAGATATCTTTCTTTAAATAACCAGAACTATCAGTATCCCCAATTTCAGTTCCAAGTAACTTAATAATAACTTCTGAAACAGGTCTATCACGATTATCTAAAGTCTCAACACTAAAACCACCATCGCATTTGTCAACTTTAGCATAACAATTACCATCTTGCTGACCACAAAATTGAGAACTTGAACACAAACTTGCTTTAATTCTACAATCGGTAATTGGAGGTTCAGGAGGAGGATTTCCACCACCACCACTCCAACTTCCACCTCCTCCTACACCAACATTATCATTTTTAGGATTATTTTTACAAGCACCATCAGAACAAATATCATCACCATCACATTTATCATAAGTTTTATATGTTTTTTTCACATTTTGATTAAAATCGATAGTACAATAAGTATCACTGCCTGAACAACTACCCTCATATTTAACAATTGTTCTCAAAACTTTTTGATTATCATTAGGGTCACAAATTAATTTACCTTTAAAAGTCCAATCTAAATCTGAACAATCTCTTTGTTTTTGAATGTAATTAGTATTACAAGATTTTTCATAAAACCTAGTATAAATTTGTTCAGACCTACAAAACTCACTATCTGGAACTTCTTTTTTAACACATTGTTTACTTAACTTTATTGTAGCACTTGCCCACAATCCAGAAATATCATAAGTATAGGCATTTAAATAATATTTCTTATCTTTAAAATTATTTCTTAATAAAGTAACCTTTTCATTTTTATTAGAACCTCTTTGACTAGAATATTGCCTATTTTTATTTTCATCATAAACATATAAATCTATATCATCCCCTCTATCAATATTTATTATTTCAAATACATATTCTGCTGGTTTATCTTCTTCGTCTATTGAATACCAATTATCTTCTCCCTCGCTAATAAAACTTTCTCTCTCAGACTCCCCAAATGATAACCAAGAACCTGGATTGAAATTTGAACCCCATTTTGTATATGAACCAGCCTGTTTAACAAAATTATCTAAATTTTTATCACTATTACTAATTTTTTTCAAACTTTCTTGTTCATCTTCTTCAATAACTAATTCTTGAATGCTAAATTGTTTTTGGGAATTGTCTTGTTTAGTTTTACCAATAATATTTCCAGTAAAATCAGAATAACTATCTAAAACTTTCTTAATATTTTCAGAATGAATATTATCATTAATTAATTTAAAAACTTGATTTTTATCATTATACCAATAATAGTTCCTACCTTTTAACAAATAATTATTATCAAAATTAATAATCTCAATATTATTCTCATCATTCTCAACATCAAGCATCTGATAAATAAAATACATAAACTTCTCGTGAGATTCAAAACTCATACCATACACACCAAAACTCTCAAAATCATCAGTCTCAGGGTCAAAGTCATCAGGAAACAAAGAATACTTTGCTAATTTATGTTCATAAGTATCAAAAATTTCAATATCAGAAATAATAAATTCTCCACCAAACTCATAGCCTAAAAAATCAACATCAAACTCCAAATCGTACACAGCAGTAACACTAACACTACTCTCCTCACTCACTTCAATAACTTCATCAAAACTCAGCACATCACTTGCTTTCACAAACCCATAACCATACTTAACATCCTTTCCAGTCTTTCCTAAATCAATAGCAGTATTCTTTAAAATCTCTTTAACTTCAAAATGTGATAACTCAGGATTTTTCTCAAGTAATAAAGCAATAATTCCAGTAATGTGAGGAGTTGCCATACTTGTCCCAGACTTACCTAAATACTTATTATTAGGAATTGAGGAGAGGATATCATTTCCAGGTGCTACAACATCAGGTTTTAAATATCCTTCAAAGTTCTGACCAGCAGAAAAAGAAATATGTTCCATCTTATTATTAACAGCACCAACAGTAATCACATCCTTGCTCGACCCTGGAACCATCACACCATAAAAGTTAGAACAATACCCACTTCCACAGTTCCCACTCGCCACAACTACAACAATTCCAGAATTTATAGCCTTTGCTATAACTTCATCAATTAATCTATCAGGTGTAGAATAAGGAGCACCAATAGATATAGATATAATATCTACATTATTATCTATCGCATAGTTTATACCTTTAACTATTGTAAATGTACTTCCACCACCACGCCTATCTAAAACTTTAATGTTTACAATATCTGAGTCAGGAGCAACTCCACTCATATATTTATTATTCCCACTAATAATACCAGCAACATGTGTACCGTGGCCAGAGTAGTCGCTTGTATCTTCTCCTTTAATAAAAGATACTGAATCAACTATTGTGTCTTCTAGGAATTCGTGACTCTCATCAATCCCAGTATCAAGAACACCTACTTTTACTCCCTTCCCAGTATAATTAACTCTCAATACTTATTGGTTTTATTTGTGCTTCGCAAGGCTAAGGTTTTCATATAAACTATAAAATACTTATACCACATCCAAAATATAAATAAAATAAAATCAATATTAATACTGACAAAACTAAAGACAAAATAATAATTCTAATATTTTTAGAGATATTTTTTAGTTTAAATGTGAAAATGATTAGTAAGATAATTAATATTAGTATAAAAAATAAATTAGTTAAATATAACAATGAAAATACTTTATAATATCCCCACACATAACAAACACTAGATTTTAAATTTAAAAATAAATTTATATTTATTTTTTCAATTATGTGAAATAATATAATATATAATAATATGAAATAATATAAAAATAAATCAAATTTATTTTTAAAAAATGAAGTTAAATCAAAATTCATTTTAAAAACTCCATCATTCCACTTATGAAAGAACGATGTTCAGTCCTCCCATGAAAAAAATCATTTAATTGAATAATTTTATCAGTATTTACTGAGACTATATTATTTGAAATTTCAATACTATCATTTGTTGAAACTACAACATCTTGATTATAATCTAAATCTTTATAAAAATAAAGAACTATGTCAGAAGCCTCTGGAACATACTTAGTAAATTTATTAACAAATAATTTAAAATTATTAATATTTAAATTATTTACTTGAGGCATATCAGTTTCATCATTTACTCTTTTTAAATAATATTTCAATAAATTTACTGAAACAGTGTATTCATCATTTTTTTTCAAAGTTTCAGATATAGCATTACACTGCCTAATTTCATCATTACTTAAATCTTTAGATAAAATACAATGTAAATTCAAAAATGTGCCTACATCTTTACCAGTAACTTTTTGAAAACCAGAAGTTTCAAGATTAGAAACTATTTGGTCACCAAATCTTCCTAAATAATCTCCAAACCAAGAGTAAGAATTAAAAGTTCCAGGGCAACCAAGTCCAACAAATGTATCGACAAAGTCTTTATTTAAATCAACATATTCATACTTTCCAGTTTCATAATTAAAATAATATCCTACATTATTGTAATCATTCTTCTGAAATTTATTCATTGATGCTAAAGCAGTTCCACAACCATTAGAAAAACCAACATATTGAATTTTATTTTTATTAGTGTACTTCAAAATAGATGCTATTGAAGTTGGAAAAAAATGTTCAGTAATATCTGAATAATTATAATTATATTGTTCTTGGTCAAGACCACCTGTTAATTCAATTTCCCAAACATCATTACCTCTTTCAACAAATCTATCAGCAAGTCCAGTTTCAGAATCTATAACTCCTTTTCCAGTTTCCCAATAGTTCAAATTATTCCAAAGTCCTGCTCCCATAACAATAGGCATATCTGAAACATTTAAAGCATTTTTATACACTGTCGAATAGTCTGACTTAATATTTTTAATCCTCAAAAAGGTTTCTTTACCATACGATGTCGAATCTAAAGTTTTAACTTTATGAACTTCTAATTCATAATTGTTGTTAAATAAAACATTTTTAACCTTTGTATTCAAACTATTACTATTTTTCTGCTCTCGACTCAAACCAACTAAATCTCTCACACCTAAAGAATCAATATCTTTTTCTAAAAAATCCTTATTATACATGAATTGAAAATTTAAAGGAGTTGAACCAGTATTCATATGACTAATTGTTTCTAAATTAAAATATATATGTCTAAAACTAATTAATTTTTTAAGACCCGAAAGAGTTCCTGTTAAATATTTTCCATTAACAAAAACAGTAGGAATTCCTTTTAATGGAGAAGATGAATCATAATATAAATGAGAATCTAATCTAATCTCTGAAATCCATTCTTCATCAATTTTAACAGCATTACCAAGATTAATATTTATTCCAACATCAAGAATCAAATCAGCATCTTTCTTTAAATCAACAACATCTACAAAACTTCCAATATAATCTTTAACAATTAAATTTAAATTTGTAAACTCATCCATATTAACATCAACAAAAACTTTAATAATTTGTTCATAAGGTTGTAAAACATAATTATTATATTCCTTACCTGAAAACTCTTTAACTCTATTATTTGGGTCAACCCATACATGTAACAAATCATTATTTTTAACATCATCAGTCAAACTAAACTCAACACAATTATTATCATAATTATCTAACTTTACTGGTTTCACATAATCACGACTCCCTACAATATTATTTTGTTCCTTATCTTGATGATAAATTTTAACATCTACAGTTTCACCAAAAAGTCCAGTTTGTCTTACACAAACCTCAGTTTTTTTATCATTAAAAGTAACTAAGTCCAAATCCACACTCAAATCTTTTTCAGTAACACAAACAGAACAATCAAATTTTAAAGGAATACTATCATTATCGTGAGTAAAACTAAAAGAATTTGAAGTAAGTGCTTTACAAGATTTTCCATTACTACAAGTAGCAGTCACAGTTTGCTTATAATTACAACTAGTATCATAAATTGTTTTTTTCAAATAACCAATATTATTAGTCTCACCAACCTTTGAAGCAAGTAATTTAATAATCACATCAGAAACAGGACTATTTGAACTATCAAGAGTAGTTACCGCATAACTCCCAGTACACTTATCTTCTTTAGCATAACAATTTCCATCTTGCTGACCACAAAACTGGGAACTTGAACACAAACTTGCTTTTTTTCGGCAATCAGTTTCAGGAGGTTCAGGAGGTTGAGATGGACCACCACCTTTCCAACCTCCATTTCCTATATCAGTATCAAAATCATCATCACCTAAATCATTAGAATTTTTTTCAATACATTCACCATTGTGACAAGTCATATCCTTATTAGCACAAGATTTTACTGGAACATCAATAGAGTTTCCAATCCTACTAGGTACACAACCAAAATTACTATATGTAGATTGACAAATACCATTATATAAAGTAACTTTTTCTAAAACATCTTTTCTATCTCTACTACAAAATGTTTTTTCAGATGTATCTTCACGACCAGCATGAACACAAATTTCTAATAAATTTGATTTATCTCTTTGAGGATTACAAGAATAATCTTGAAAAGTTCCATATAAATTTCCATTATAACAACTATTTTGATACTCTGGTTTTTTTTGTTTAATACATACTTTCTCCAATTCAATAGTCGCAGAAGTTCCAAATATATTATTCCAAGGATAAGTATTTGTAAAAACACCTACTTTGTAATCTTTACTATTAAAATCTTTTCTTAAATATTTAATTTTTTCATTTCTAGTTCCTGAATTTGTCGAATATTTAGTAGAACCACCACTTTCTTTAACTATTAAATCTAAATTAAATTTTTTTTTTATATCTTTTAAATAAAAATAATAATAACCAGCAGAAAATTCAGGATTTACTTTAAACTCATAATATGATTTTTCATTATCAAAATCCAAATCATAATCTTTTCCAAAACTTAATCTTTTACTTTCTTTGTAAGTTCCAGGATTCCCAAATAATTGTTGTTGAGTAAATTCATCCTCACTCCCACCCTGGGCAATAAAATTCACTAAACTCTCAGCCTCATCTTCCTCAATAACTAATTCTTGAATACTAAACTGTTTTTGAGAATTATCCTCCTTAGTTTCCCCAATATCATTTCCAGTAAAATCAGAATAAGTATCTAATATTTTTTTATGATTTTTACTTTTAACATTTCCAAAACTAGTATAGAAAACTTGATTCCTATCATTATACCAATAATAAATCCCATCCACAAGTAAATAATTATTATCAAAATTAATAATCTCAATATTATTCTCATCATTCTCAACATCAAGCATCTGATAAATAAAATACATAAATTTCTCGTGAGATTCAAAACTCATACCATACACACCAAAGCTCTCAAACTCATCAATCTCAGGATTAAAGTCATCTGGAAATAAAGAATACTTCGCTAACTTATGCTGATAAGTATCAAAGATTTCAATATCATTAATTATAAATTCACCACCAAACTCGTAATCTAAAAAGTTCTCATCAAACTCCAAATCGTACACGGGTGTAATACTCACACTGCTCTCCTCACTCACAACAATCTCATCACCATAATTGAGCACATCACTTGCTTTCACAAATCCATAACCATACTTAACATCCTTCCCAGATTTACCTAAATCAATTGCAGTATTCTTTAATAATTCCTTAACTTCAAAATGTGATAACTCTGGACTTTTCTCAAGTAACAAAGCAATAATTCCAGTAATATGTGGAGTTGCCATACTTGTTCCAGACTTACCTAAATATTTATTATTAGGAATTGAACTTAAAATATCTTTTCCAGGTGCTACAACATCAGGTTTTAAATATCCTTCAAAATTCTGACCAGCTGAAAAAGAAATATGTTCCATTTTATTAGTAACGGCACCAACAGTAATCACATCACGGCTAGAACCTGGAACCATCACACCATAAAAGTTAGAACAATACCCACTCCCACAGTTCCCACTCGCCACAACTACAACAATTCCAGCATTTATAGCCTTACCTATAACTTCATCAATTAATCTATCAGGTGTCGAATATGGAGCACCAATAGAGATAGATATAATATCAACTTTACTTTCAATTGCATAGTTAATACCTTGAACTATTGTATAAGTACTCCCTGAGCCACGCATATTTAAAACTTTAATGTTTACTATCTCTGAGTCAGGTGCAACACCGCTCATATATTTATTATTTCCACTTATAATTCCTGCAACATGTGTTCCGTGTCCAGAGTAATCTGTTGTATCTTCTCCTTTAATAAAAGATACTGAATCAACTATTGTATTTTGTAGGAATTCATGACTTTCATCAATTCCAGTATCAAGAACAGCAATCTTAACTCCTTTCCCAGTATAATTAACTTCAACTCCAGATAAATAATCCAAATCAATCGCTTTAGTAGATTCATATAAAACCATACCATATTCCCTATTAACAAATAATTCATTATTTTGATTTTGTATCTCAGTTATAATACCTTTTGAATCTAATTCTTTCTCAACTAAATTACCTAACTCATCAACTACAATAATAGATAATTTCTCATTCTCATCTGAACCACTCAAAAACAAATTAATATCTGAATCAACATTAGGATAATTATACTTTAAACGAGAACTATTACTTTGTGATTCAAGTAAATAACTTCCATTCAAAAATTTATTATTTGATTCATTAGAGTAAAGTATTTCATCCGACACAAAAGTATTTCCATCATCCACACTAACCTGAGTATTAACACCAAGTTGATTAATAACTTTATCTTTCGAAC
>JABSQY010000007.1 GCA_013215525.1 Nanoarchaeales archaeon
AACAATTATAAATAAACATATATTAATAATATTATGAAACAACTAAGTAACCAAGAATTAATCAAATACTTTAAAAAAATCAGAAAAGATTTTCCAATATTAAAACAAAAAGTACATGGTAAAAAATTAGTGTATGTTGACAATGGAGCAACTGCACAAAAACCTCAAGTAATGATTGATTCTATTTCAGATTATTATTCTAAATATAATTCAAATGTACATCGAGGATTACACACGTTATCTGAGAAAGCAACTTCAGAATATGAAAAAGTTAGAACAAAAACTGCAAATTTTATTAACGCAAAAGAAGAAGAAATAATTTTTACAAGTGGGACAACTGCTGGATTAAATTTAATCGCAAATGGATTACTTGACAAAATAAAAAAAGATGATGAAATTATTATTTCAGAAATGGAACATCACGCAAACCTTGTAACTTGGCAACAACTAGCATTAAAAACTGGCGCAAAATTAAAATATGTTAAAGTTCTACAAAATGGAGAATTAGATTTCAAACAAGCAGAATCTTTATTAAATAAAAAAACTAAAATCTTAGCAATAACTCACATTTCAAATGTTCTTGGAACAATTAATCCTATTAAAAAAATAATTGAAATAGTTAAGAGAAAAACAAATCATAAATGTTTAACAATTATTGATGGTGCTCAAAGTATTGGACACATGCCAATTGATGTGAAAAAACTTGATTGTGATTTTTTTGTATTTTCAGCTCACAAAATGTGTGGGCCTACTGGAATTGGAATAGTTTATGGAAAATACTCTGCACTTGAAAAAATTACACCTTCAATTTATGGTGGAGATATGATACTTGAAGTTGAATTTGAGAAATCTTCTTTTAATAAAATTCCGTTTTGTTTTGAAGCGGGAACTCCAAACATCGCAGACACAATCGCATTTGGAACTGTGATTGATTATCTATCAAACATAGGAATGAAAAACATTGAACATTACGATAAAATTTTAACAAAGTATTTTTTAGATGAAATTAAAGATTTAGAAAAAAATTATGGATTTCATTTTTATGGTCCAAAAGCAATTTCAAAAAAATCAGCAGTGTTCTCTTTCACAATTGATGGTGTACACTCTCATGATATTTCAACAATTTTAGATAAATTTGGAATTGCTGTTCGAGGTGGACATCATTGCGCAATGCCTCTTACAAACTCAGTTATGAAAGTAGTTGCAAGTTCAAGAATTAGTTTTTATTTTTATAATACAATTTCAGAAATAGACTACATTATTAACTGTTTAAAGAAAGTAAAATCAGAATTTGACAAAGGAGAATTCTTATTTTAATATCTATTTTTCATTTTCATTTTCATTAAAAAATTTAATATTTTTGGTTTCAAACTTAAACTTCAGTTTTCATATTTTTTGTAGTTACGCTTTGTATTAAAAGAAATATTATTAATATTTCTTATGACTAATCCCCCAAATAAGACTCCAATATTAAAATTTAATAATATCTGTAAAAGTTTTGGGAATAAACATATTTTAGAAAATGTCACATTTGAAATTTTTGATGGAGAAGTAATTTCAATATTTGGTTTATCTGGTTGCGGGAAATCAACTTTATTGTCAATTTTGTGTGGTTATGAAAAACAAGATTCAGGAACAATTACTTGTGAATCTAAAGAGTGTAAAAAATTATTTTTTAAAGGAATTCGAGAATCAGAAGTAATTCGTTCATTATTTGGATTTGCATCTCAAGAACCATCTTTTTATCCAAATCTTACTGTATTTGATAACTTAAAATATTTTGGAACATTATTATCAGTTCCAAAAAAAGAATTAGTAGATAGGATACACGACATTCTACACATTTTAAATCTAACTGGAGTTGAAAAAATGAAAAGTTCATCTTTATCTGAGGGAATGAAAAAACGTTTAGATATTGCGTGTTCAATAATTCATAATCCAAAAATATTAATTCTTGATGAACCTACTGCAAATTTAGACTTTCAACTTCGTGACGAATTACTTGATTATGTAAAAGAAATAAATAAAAGAGGAATGACAATTATTTTTGTATCTCACTATGTAGAAGAAGTAATTCAAATTTCAGATAGAATCGCAATAATTTCAAATTCATATGTTGAAGTTATGAAAAATGATTCTACATTTAAAGCTCAATATCAAAGTAAATTAGAGACTAAAGTTTAAAATGGGAAAAATAATTCAAACAATAAAAAAAAATTATAAAGTATTATTTAGAAATAAATTTTCATTGTTTATTTTATTATTGGGCCCAATTATTTTAACATTTTTAATTGGATTTTTTTATTTTAATTCAAATTCATTTGCAATTAACCTTGGAGTTCATTCGCCAGATGATTCAGAGTTTAATACTTTTTTTCAGACAGAACTAGCTAAATCTGATTTTTCAGTTTTAAAATTTAACTCTCAATTAGAATGTGAAGATGCAATAAAATCAGGAATTCTTCATGCATGTATTTATCTTCCTAAAAATTTTAATATAAATGATAGTTCAAATAATGATTTAATATTAAAACTAGATACTTCAAGAGGAGACATAGTTGCAGTTACAGAAAATCTAATTAACGATCAAATCACAAAAATATCAACACAAGTTCAAATTAGAAATACTGATAAATTATTAGACATAATAAATCATTCAGAACAATTTGTAGATTATACAAATTCTGAAATTGAAAAAGTTACAACTATAAATAATAATTTAAAAACTTCAAACGAATTAATTAAAACTAGAACATCAGAATTTACAAGTTTATTAGATATTGAATCATTAGGTATTTCAGACTTAGCAAAAAATTATAAAAATTTAAATTCTTCAATTGACTCATTCACAAAAGCTGGAATTAAATCTTCAAACATTACAATAAATAAAATAACTAATGCAATTTCTGAGTTAGATGATGCTAATAGTTCTTCATCTAGTGATATTAAGAGTTTAATAAAAACTGCAAGAATTGAGTCTGAAACAAGTAATCAAAAATTTAATTCAATTAAATCTTCATATGATTTAAAATTATTAGGAGCAACTGTTATTAAAATAGAAAGTAAATTAACTGATGCTACAAAAAATTCAGCAGGACTTGCCGGAGACATCTCATTTGATTTAAATCAAAATAAAGTAATATTAGATAATGCGAGTGGTATTTTAACAAATATTAATACAAGGGGAATTGATTTTAAAAAAACCATTGAAACACTAGACTCAAAAAACGCGCAAACTTTAATGACTCCAATTTCAGTAGATATTCAAAATGTTGTAGCAAACTCCTCAGTTCATTTAGTATCAGTTTTTCCAAGTTTAATTGTTGGATTAATTTTTATAATCTCTTTAATTATGTCTTCTATGTTTATACTTACAGAAAGAAAAAATAAAGCCCATTTCAGAAATTTTATGAGTAAAAATTCAGCATTTAATTTTTTAATAGGAGATTTTATTTCTTTAACATCAATTGTTTTTATGCAAGCAGCTTTAATAATTAGTTTATATCATTTCTGGTTCTTAAAATCAACAGACTACATACAATTCGCAACACTGCTTGCAATGATAATTCCAGTAATTTCAATATTTGTTTTAGTTGGAATGTCTATTGGATATTTAACTAAAAATGAATCCAGTAATGTAATCTTAACATTTTTAGTAATTTTAAGTTTTTTAACTTTATCTGGAAAAATTCTTCCTCTTGAAGCGCTTACTAGTTCAGTTGCACAAATTGCAATGAAAAACCCATTTTTATTAAGTGAAGGAATAATTAGAAAATTTTTATTATTTGGAGTTGAGATAACTCAAATGAAAACTGAGGTAATATTACTTTTAAGTTATATTGGTTTATTTTTATTTTTAAATTTCATATTTGAATCTTTTTCTAAAAAAAGATTTTTATATGGAATTTACGCTCAAATAGTTATTGGAATTAAAAATCATCTACTCCGTCCAAAATCTATATCAGCACCAAGCTCAACACTTACAAGTCCAGTTAAGAAATCAACTCTACAAGTGGATACAGTAAAAGATGTAAAACCAATAATTGAAACAATAAAAACTGAAAAAGTTGATATTCTAATTAAAGAAAAAGAATCAGAACCAGAAGTATTTGAACTTGAATCATTAGCAAGTCTGAATGAAAAACTTAAAAAATTGTAATTTTTTAATTTTTGTAAAGTATTTTTAAACATTGTTTAAAAATTTCTTAAATATTTATATTTATAATTTTGACATTGTCAAAATGTTCGAACTTAAAAAATTATTTTTTTTTCTTTTTTCATATACTATTTTTATACAGAAAATAAATAAAAATTTGTAGACAAATTTTATTTAATAGTAAAATCTGCTTCAAATTTTAACTTTAATTTAACAGTTGGATTATTATCAAATTCTTTAATTGTTGTAATACATGTAAGAGCTTCATTTTCAGCTAGACTTTTCAAAACAATCTTGTGACTTCCTTCTCTATCAATAAATTCAGCACCATCTAAAATTTCAACAATACAAGCTCCACAACTTCCACCCATACATCCATACGGCATTTTAATTCCACTAACTAATAAATAGTCAAGAAGTGTTTTATCCATTCTTAATCTTTTATTATAGGATTCTTCCTTACTTACTTCAATAGTTCCAATCAATTTATTACTCAAAGAATAAATTTCTAATTTTGTCATAATAAATTAAATATTTATCTATATAAAAAGGTATTTATTATTTAAATAAAAAGTATTTTTATAAACACAAAACTATTACTATAAATATGAACGAAAATAAACTACAAATAAAAAACATTAGCTGTAGAGTTAATGATACACAAATTCTAAAAAATATCTCATTTGAAATCGAATCAGGTAAGGTTGTTGTACTAATGGGACCAAATGGTGCTGGAAAATCAACTATTTCAAATGTTTTAATGGGAAATCCAAAATACGAAGTAACATCAGGAACAATTATGTTAAATGGTGAAGACATTACAGATTTACCAGTAAATGAGAAAGCAAAAAAAGGATTATTTATGAGTTTTCAATCACCAGTAGAAATTTCAGGTATAACTATGACAAATTTTTTAAGAACATCATATAATTCACTAAAAAATACAAACATTCAATTAGGAGAATTTATGAAATTACTAAAAACAAATATGGCAGAATTAGGACTAGACTCAAAATTTAGAAGTAGATTTGTAAACTCTGGATTTTCAGGTGGAGAAAAAAAAAGAGCTGAATTATTACAATTAATGTTATTTGAACCTAAATATGTAATATTAGATGAAATTGATTCTGGACTTGATGTTGATGGAATCAAATTAGTATCTGAAATGTTAAATAACATTTTGAAAAAAAGAAAAATGGGTGTTTTAATTATTACTCACTATAATAAAATATTAGAATATATAAAACCTGATTCAGTAATAGTATTAAAAAACGGTGAAATTTCGCAAACCGGTGGAATTGAACTAGCACATAAAATACTAGAAAGTGGATTTAATAAACAATAAAAGTAAATTAAAAAAAAACATTTTTTCTATATTTTCAACTATTTATAATCATTCAAAAAAAGCAATATCAACTGTAGTATCTTTATCATTATTATTATTAACTTCAATAATAATTTATACAATAGTATCCTCTTATTTTGATTTAACTTTAAATACTTTTGAATTAGACAATGAATTTAAAAATTTTGATTCAGAAATTGAAATAATAAAAGTTGATGGAGCTATACTTACTTTAAAAAATGATTTTAAAAATAATTTAAAATTAACTTCAATAAAAATTTCACATAAAGAATGTACACTATCTTCAAATACTATACCTCTTGGAATTTCTGAACTTGATATTGGGGACTGTACAAAAGATTTATCTCTTGAAACAATTTATCCAATAATTATTTCTACTCAATATGGTGTAATATTTGAGAATGAAATTTTCAACAAAATTTATACTTTTTTAGATACTTTAAATATTTATTATATAACACCAACACCAACACATTTAACTTTATTTAGTGGAAATTCAATTTATGTAAATATAACAGAACCAATTTCAAATAATCTGTCAACATGGACAAATTTAGATGATTCATTAATTGGATATTGGAACTTTGATTCAACTAACTCAACACATGTTTTAGATTTATCAGGGAACAATTATCATGGTAAAATTCAAAATGGAGCAATAATAGAAAATACAAATAAAATTCGTGGTTATTATGGAATTTTTAAAACTAATCCGGCTCAAATTAATATTACAAATTTTAATTGGGATAATTCAGGTGGGCCTGTAACAGTTTCATATTGGAATTATATGGAAACAGTAAATGTAGACAGGGCAGTTCTTTTTTCTTTTGGGCCTTATGGAGTTGGTACTGGCGATAGATTTCAAGCACATAGTCCGTGGATTGATAATTTCATTTATTGGGATTATGGAGATTTATCAACAACTGGAAGAATTACTACTAATTACATGGATTATTTAGATAAATGGACTCTTGTAACTCTAGTTTCAGAAGGTAATGAAGGTAATTTTAAAGCAATCTATCTAGATGGTGAACTTAAAAATAGTGCAACAATATCTGATGGTCCAGATAAACCTTTAAGTAATGGTTTGATTGGAAAAGGATTACAATTTAATTCACATGATGGTGGGATTGATGAATTAATGATATTTAATAGAGTATTATCAGCTAATGAAATTAAATCTTTATATGATTCAAAATTAAATAAATTTGAAATTCAATTTTCAAATTTAGATTATGGTAATCATACATTTGAAACTTGTACAATTGATATTAATGGTAACTATGGATGTTTAGAAGAAAGAACAATAATATTATCGTAAAAATAACTTTATAAAACTATAGCAACTAATTAACATATGAGTGACGGAAATAAAAATTATAGAGTAGAACACGACAGAGATATTTGTATTGGATGTTCGGCGTGCGCAAGTGTTTGCCCAAAATATTGGACAATGGAATCAGATGGAAAATCAGATTTAGTTGGAGGAATTGATAATGGTGATGGAATTCAAAAACTTGGAACAAATAAGAAACCCTTAACTGAAGACTTTGAAGCAAATATGGATGCTGCAGAATCTTGTCCTGTAAACTGTATTCATGTATTTGAAGTAAAAGAAGACGGAACATCTAAAGACCTTATTTAAAAATAGAATAAATTTCTTTTAGAAATTTAACTACTTAATCACGCGACTATTCTGTCGCTTAAAAAATAGAAAAAATTTGTAAACAAATTTTTATAATTAAAATCGTTTTTCGAACATATTCATAACAAATTCCTTATCCTTATTCTTTAACTTAGAAAAATCCAATTCTTTTAATTTACCACCTTTAAATATATCTTTAACAATATTATTAACTTCCTTATGATGTGATTTCTTAGTAATATATACAATTTTAGAAACACCAACTTGTACAAGTTCTTGAGCACAAATATGGCACGGATACTGTGTACAATAAATAGTAGTTCCTTTCAAATCACGTAGGTTTGAATTCAAAACTGCATTCCGTTCAGCGTGCACTGAGTATGCATGCCTTGGGTTTACAACTAAAGAATCATCATTAACTCCTCCCCAATATTTAGGGTCATTATCATCAAGTCCAAGTGATAATCCATTATACCCAATACCTACAATTTTGTTATTAGAATCAACAATAACTGCTCCATTCTGAAACTTAGGATCCTTTGATCTAAAGCTAGATAAAACAGCAACAGACATAAAATAAGACTCCCAACTTAAATATTTCTCTCTTTTCATAATTAAAATAAAAACTCTAAATTTATAAACATTATTCACGTTTATTAATTATGGATAAATCTATTGCGCAAAATTACTACAAAAGAATTGAAATTCAAAAAGCAATTCTTAACTTTGCAAAAGATAGAGAAATTGGTGTAATGTTTGATGGATACTTTGGAAAAAGACCTGATGTAATTGAATATTTAACCGATGTAAAACAATTAGTAGATAAAGGTATTTTTTCATTTCATTGTTCAGAAGAAAGATGGGCAAATGCGCTACTCCTTGGAACTGAAAAAAAACAAGAGGATAGAGATAATAATCGTGTTGGTTGGGATTTGATTTTAGACCTTGACGGTGTTGATTATGTGTACTCAAGATTACTTGGTAAAGTAATTATTGATTTTTTTGATGATATTGGAGTAAAAAATGTTACAACAAAATTCAGTGGAAACAAAGGATTTCACATTGGTGTGCCATTTGAAGCGTTTTCAAGAGATTGTTATGGATTAGTTGAAGGAATTAATGAATCAAGATTATTGTTTCCTGATGTTGCAAAACGTACAGTAGTTTTTATGCTTGAACACAGCGAATTTAATAAAAATATTTGTAAGGCAATCCTTGAGTACAATGGTGGAGATGGTGGAATTGGAGAAATAAATAAAATCTCAAACAAATATAATATTCCTTTGGAAGATTTAAAATATGATGAAAAAACAAAACTATTTGATTTTATGAAAGTAATTGACATCGACACAATTCTAATCACATCACGACACCTTTTCAGAATGCCATATTCCTTAAACGAAAAATCAGGACTTGTATCAGTTCCATTACCTAATGATAAAATCATGACATTTGAACGTGAAGATGCGTTACCGGAAAAAGTAAATCCTGAGGATTGTAAAGATTTTGAATTTCTAACATACAATCCAAAATTTGGAAAAGATGGAAATAAATTATTAGTAAAAGTGTACGAAGATTTAGATGGAAACATAAATTATGATGATATTGTAAAAGAACATCAAAAAAAGAAAAAGGATAGATTAGGAATTATGCAATCAGAAGGAGGTTCAATTATAGAATTTGAAATCAATCAAGAAGTAACTATTGCAGATTTCCCAAAAACAATTACTCACATTTTAAAGACAGACTTTTTAGATGGAAGAAAAAGAGCGTTATTTGTTTTAATCACGTTTTTAACATCAATTAAGTGGGATTGGACAACAATCGACAAAATGATTGAAGACTGGAATAATAAGCAAACAGATTCACTAAAAAAGCAATACATTGGTGCGCAAGTGTCCTGGTTTAAAGTAAAAGAGAAACCAATCTCTCCTCCAAACTTTATCAGTGCAAACTTTTATTCATCAATTGGAATCCCTGAAGATGTAATTAATGATGATAAAAGAAAGTTCTCTGGAACAACAATTAAAAACCCACTACACTTTGTCTTTGTAAAATTAAAAAGAGATGAAATGAAAAAAGAACTTGAAAAGAAAAATAAAAAAAAAGAACCAAAGAAAAAACCAGAACCTAAAAAAAAAACTGAAACAAAAAAGAAAGTTGAAGAAAAAGAACAAACTCCAAAACAAGCTGAACCTAAAGAATTAAAAAAAATGAATTAATTAAATATTATCTTTGATATTTTCAATATTTATTTTAATTTGAGGAATTTCAGGATAAACATTTAATTCTTGTTCTAATTTATTTACTTCTTCTTCAATACTTTTAATATATATATCTTTATTTCCTGACGTTTTCAACATTTCAAATAATTTAGCAATTAGATCAAATGATTCAAAATATTTTTCTAACCTTTTATCATCTTTTAGATTCATAATTAATCTAATACCTATATTGCAATTTGCAATAATAAATTCAGCTTTAATAATTATATTATTATTCATAATTTAATCTATTATAAATTTAATTATTAATTAAACACACTAAAAGTATTATTATTATTAGAATTATTTAGTATCTCAAAAATTAGAAGTTTTGATTAAAATCAAAACTATATGTTATGTGTAAAAAACTTAAAATCGTCTTTTTCAGCAATTTCATCCATAATTCTCTTTGAAACAGCTTGAGCTGGATGTGATAAAAATGGACATCTAGCTGTGATATCTTCAAAACTTTCAAATGGTTTCTTATCTCTCTCCCACATTAAATCAGATAAATGTTTCTTTCCAACACCACCAACAAGTTCAAGTGAATGCTTTCTAATTGTAATTGGTCCTGCTTTATTAAAAAAATTAACAAACTCATCTTCCTTTTCTTTTACAATCTCAGCAACAGCAAACTCTAACTCTAAACTTGCATCATTAGACAAATCAGTTTGTTTTAAAGATTTCTTAATATATTGAATTTCATCTCTCTTACCATCTCCTAAATAAACTTTATCTCCAGTTTTTAAAATAACTCCTCTCTTAGGAACAAGTTCTAATAAAGTATAACCAGAAGTTCCAATAGCCTGAGCTACTTCATTATCTGAAAATGATTGTTTATTTTCTAAAACTACATCTAGGACAATTGCATATTCTTCTTTTATTTGAACCCTTTCGGGCTTTGAATTATTATTAAATCTATTATTCATTTTTTAAAAACCTCTATAGTGATAAAATTAAATACAATAATCTATAAAATTAAAGTATCAATCAAAAATATTATTACATAAAACAAAAATATTTATGTAATTAATATCATTACTATATATATATGTATATATAACGTCTTATATAAACTTTACTTGTCCGAATATAGAATAAATATGCTCATTTATTATTTAAATTTCGAACTCAAAATATTCAATTCGCAATTTTAATAATGAATTAGTATTCTCTAGTTCAGAATTAGTATATTAAAATTCATAAATTAAATTCTGAAATAGTATATGTCTCAAATTTAATTAAACTCTAAAAATTATTATTAAATAATTAAAAATAATTACTTAATTGTATCTAAAACTTTAGTAACATTCTCATCAACTAAAATAACTCCACCGTGTGAAACAATAGCTCTTAACTCTGTTCCTGTCTTAGGATTTAATTCAACAATCTTGATCATGTTTTCTCTATCTAATCTAGGAATTTCTAAATCAATTAAAGCTTTAACTTTACTTTCAAAATCTGCTACAGTCATTGGATTAAATTTCTTAATATATTCGTGAGTTTTCTCCTCTCTATATGTTAATTCAATTTCTTCATCTTGAGCTCTCTTATCGATTGCTTCATAAACTTCTGCATTAGAAATAGGTTCTTTTGATATAATTTCGTAATTTGACATTTTTTAATTTATATATAATTAGAATTACCTATATTTCTATAAGTAATTTGTGTGTCAATAATTAAAGGGAAAAAATTATGCCTTTAATAAATGAACTGGGTGTACTAAACATTCCTTTGCTTTTTTGAAATCTTTAATTGCTACTTTGTAACATGTACCTTGCATACCTACAACTTCTCCAATCTTTCCATGAAATCTTAAACAAAAGATTCCACCTTGGTGACTTGGATAAGCCTTTAATAATACTCTATCTCCTACTTCATACTTTTGTAAAAAACGCTTGATGTGTAATTTACCTTGTTCTGAAATAGACTTCTTCATCTTATGTCTAGATTTTCTTCTTGCTCCACCTATTCTTTTCATAGTATAAATAAATTCAAATCACTTTATAAATGTTGTCAATCAAGTAAACCTTACAAGTAAACCAAACTAACACAAAACACTTACTTATTTCTATTAAAAATCCTGTAAACACCCATAAATTTATTTTTCTCTATTAAAAAAACAAATATAGAACTAAACACAATACTAATCAAAACAGCTGATAAAATTATATTAATAAATTCAGACGAATTAATTGTTAGTATTCCTGCTTGAACAACAACTCCACTTAATATCGCTGCTGCAAGCCCTTTAGGAATTAAAACTTCTAAAAATGCTCTCTCTCGAACATCAATCTCCTTATGTCTAAACGATAACCATACAACAACTGGACGAATTAAAAAAGCACCCACAGCCAAAATTAACCCAAACTTAAAACTTCTAATATCTGACAAATTAATTAACATTCCTAAATATACAAAGAAAAATGTTTTTACAAAAAATGAAACTTCATAATAAAAATTTCTAGCATCACTAGTTAACGCATTTTTTAAAATATGTTCTTCTGTAGTATGTTCTACCTTTTTATTAGAAACTTTAGGTTTAGATTTCTTAACTTTACTATCATCATCAGACTTTCCATCAATAATTGCAAAAATTGATTTAGAATTCCCTAATACAAGCCCAAACGCAAGCACAGCAATAGGACCTGATGCAGAAATAAATGGTCCTTCCACAAACACATACACGCCAAGTAAAAACGCAATAGTTAACATATAGAAATTATTTAAATAATCATACTTTCTAAAAAGCAAAATCCAACCGACACCAAACACAGCACCTACAAGTAAAGCCATTGCAAACGAACTTAAAATACTTTGAAAAATACTTGATGCAACAGCAGTTCCAGTCTGCATAATCTCAAGAACTGTAAGTGTTCCTAAAATACACAACACATCACTAATCGCAGACTCAAGCGTTAAAACTAAACCATACTTATTTTTAATCTCAACATTAGAAATTAATGGAATAACTACAGCAGAACTTGTCCCACTTAAAATCATTCCAATTAATAAAGATAATAAAACATCTCCTAAAAAATAATAACTAATCCCTGTAATAGTTATAACTGTAAAAACAAAACTTAAAACTGTAAGTTTTAAAGTTGATGGGAGATTTTTAACTAAAGTTTTAAAATTAATATTAGATGCTCCTTGAAATAAAATAAAAATTAAAGCAAAAGTAGAAAAAATCTCTGCGCCACTTCCAAAAGATTTCGGGTCAGTATTAGTTAAAAAAGTCCCAAGACCAATCCCTACAAAACTAAGTAATAACACATCAGGAAAAGAAAATTTTTTAAAAATTATTTCAGACAAAAATCCAATAAAAATAATTCCAGCAATTAATGCCAAATAACTTAAAATATCCATAAATAAAACTAACAATTAAAGTATATAAAATAAACTTTGAATAATTGTACTATATATAAGAATTAGTTTAATTTTTCAATCAATGTAACTAACTAATTAATATTTTATTTTAAAATTTAATTCATTCTATGGATTTGATATTGAGTGATATGTCCATTTTCAATACCATAATTAATTGTTAAATAATCTGCATCAGACATTTTTTTTGAACTCTCATATTTTTGAAATGCTTTTTGTGAGGATACATATCTTAAAACGTCAATTTCCTTTTGGTCGAATTGTCCGATTTCTACTCCTGTTTCAATTTGTTCTTTAATATCACTATACTGTACATTTAAATCTTTATTAGAAAAATTTTTGAACGATAAATTTCTTGTACGTGCATCTTTAAAAGATTTAGAAAAATGGACCAGATTTCCAGTTGAGGTCCCTCTCATCTCATTCATTAGTCCTCTTAATCCAACTAATCTATCAATTGTATATGAGTCTCCTCTTTTAGTAGATTTTAATATGTCATCTAATATGGTATTACTCATCTCTTCAGGTAGACCCATATGGTGTGTAACTGCTTTATTTATATTCATAAAAATAGTACTACTAACTAGTTTATATAATTATCTGAGATTTAAAATTAGAAAATAAGATGATTTAGAGATTTAAACTAAGTTTAAATCTTCAGACAAAATCTTCAAAACTTCTGTGTAAAGTGTCTTAGGTAAAGGAATAGAAATAAAACGAGTTCTACCATACCTTCCTTTTGAAATAATCTTAAAAGTAATTAAACCAGAAACTTCAAGTTCAATAATAATGTCTGAAATACGTCGTAAAGAAAGAGTAGGCATACGTAAATCTTTTGCAAGTTTATTATAATAATCATAAACTGCACCAGTTGTAGTAGGTTCAACAATTTGATTNTTCTTATTTGTTACAACATTAACCTTTTCCTTTAAAGAAGTCTTTAAAATTGAATAATTAACTAATTGAAACTGTTTAGGTTGAGACTTAATAATATCTAATATTCTATTTCTCTCAGTTCTCTTATCTGCATTATCTAAATGTGTCCCCATAACCTTGTCAGCACCATCACGTTCAGCAAGTTCACCAGCAAACCGTAATAACTCAAGTGCACGTCTTGCATCTCCATGTTCACGAGCCATATACGCTGCACACTTTGGAATAACTTCTATATCTAAAACATCAGGCTGGAAAGCAAGTTCTGCTCTATCAATTAAAATATCTTGAATTTGAATTGCATCATAAGGATGAAAAATAATTTCTTCTTCATTTAAAGAAGACTTAGCACGAGCATCAATTGTATCCATAATAGTTAAATCATTAGTAATACCTACAAGTGTAATTTCAGATAATTTTAATTCAGGATTAATTCTTGTTAAATTATATAAAATCTCATCACCAGCTTTTTTAATTAAAGAATCAATCTCATCTAAAACTAAAATGATATTTCTCTTCTCAGAATCAAGCGCTGTGTACAAATCTTTATACAACTCATTTGTAGAATAACCAGTTGCAGCCTTTTTCTCAACACCAAGTTCTTTTAAAATTTCAAGTAAAATTCTATACTCAGTATCAGCAACACGTTTTAACATACAATTAATAGAAATAACTTTTAAAGGAATTTCTTTAGCTCTTGCAATATTTGTCATCTTATTTAAAACATGCGCAACACATAAAGTTTTTCCAGTTCCAGTTTTTCCATAAACAATAATGTTTGATGGTCTTTCCTGACGTAATGCAGGAGCTAAAATCTTTGCAAGTTCTTTTAAATAAATTTCTCTATGTTGAATTTTTGAAGGTTGAAAATTAGATTGTAATACTGATTTGTCTTTAAAAATTGGTCGTGAGTCCATAAATTCCTCAAAAAAATCGTCCAAATCATCGGCACATTCAGGTTTATTATTATAATCTTCATTATAATTTGTTAATAAATCTTTTTCCATTAGAAATCATACTTCATTAATCGTTTATAAATATTTAGTTTTATAAAAAGTTATAATTTATGATTATTTAGTAAATTTTAGTAATAAAACCAATATAAAGACAATATGTGAATTTCAATTCGTGCGAGTTCCACTAGAAATATGAACCTATATAACTAATATTTCGAGTAAAGAAATAATAAAATCACTTAGAATTTAAAAAATATATAAAAATTTAGTATAATAGATAAGAAGTAGGCCACATTCTGTAATCGATATTAACGTTAAACGCAATTTTTAACAATTCGATTTGCAATATTTGTCTAAGCGGGGATTTCCCCTTGCACCTGTCAAGATTTTGCAACCAACACGTAAGTTCAAGCGCTCAGTATAAACATCATTGCTAACTAGGTGTTGGGGGTTTTCTGTATTAGGCCATTTCTGTCCTTTGACGTGTATTGGTGTGCGGACCTTCCTCTGAAATAAATTTCAGTCATTGCTATCTACCTATTATAATAATACAAAACGCGCTGTCTTTAAATATGTATTCTTTATATACTTATTTAAATTAAAATAAACACAAACACACAAATATAACTAAAGATGTGATTAAAGTATCATTTTCAACTTCAAGTAAAATCTTTTTATAAACTAATCTATACAAATCTATTTATGAAAGCAATAAGTATAAAAAATTTACACAAAACATATAGTGACGGTTTTGTAGCATTAAAAGGAATTGATCTTGAAATTGAAAAAGGGGACTTTTTCGCATTACTTGGACCAAATGGAGCAGGTAAGTCCACAACTATTGGAATCTTAAACTCTTTAGTTCAAAAAACAAGTGGAACTGTAAAAATTGATGGAATTGATATTGATGAAGATTTTGATTTAGCAAAAACAAAACTTGGAGTTGTACCTCAAGAATTTAATTTTGGAATTTTTGAAAAAGTAAAAGATATAATCGCAACGCAAGCAGGATATTATGGAATTCCTAAAAAAGAAGCTGTTGCAAATACTGAGGTTCTATTAAAAGAATTAGGACTTTGGGAAAAAAGAGATGTAATGGCAAGATTTTTATCTGGTGGAATGAAAAGAAGGTTAATGATTGCAAGAGCATTAGTTCATAAACCTGAAATTTTAATCTTAGATGAACCAACAGCTGGTGTTGATGTTGAATTAAGAACTTCCATGTGGAAATTTATAACTGATTTAAATAAATCTGGAACAACAATTATCTTAACAACACATTACTTAGAAGAAGCGGAAGAATTATGTAAAAATATTGCAATAATTGATGATGGGAAAATTTTAAAAAATACATCTATGAAAAGTTTATTAAAATCATCTTCCAAACAAACAATTCTTTTAGATACAAAGGACACATTAAAAGTAACTCCTACAATTAAGAAATGTCAAGTATCAAAAGTTGATGAAAATACATTAGAAATAGTTTTTGATTCAGAAAAAATTACATTAAATGAAATTTTTCACGAACTATATGAAAAAAATGTAATTGTACAATCTATGAGAAACAAACAAAATAGATTAGAGGAGTTATTTATAGAGATTACAAAAAAAGGAAAAAAAGATAATCTAGAAGAATCTAAAAAAGATTCAAATGAGGTAAAAACAAATGAATAGAACAAAACAAAATTGGATATCTTTCCAAACAATTTTTAACAGAGAAATAGTAAGAATTAATAGAATTTGGACGCAAACACTTCTACCAAGTGTAATCACATCAGTATTATATTTTATAGTTTTTGGAAATTTAATTGGGAGTAGAGTTGGTAATGTTGGTGGTGTTGATTATATGTCATTTATTGTTCCAGGATTAATCATGATGGCAGTAATTACAAACTCATTTACAAATGTTGCTGGAAGCTTTTTTGGAAATAAATTTCAAAAATCAATTGAAGAATTATTAGTATCTCCAACTCCAAATTGGATAATTGTATTGGGAGTAATTAGTGGAGGAATTTATAGGGGATTACTAGTGGGATTCTTTGTAACTTTAATTTCAATGTTCTTTACATCTTTAAGTGTATTCAACATTTTTATATTAATAACAAGTGTAATACTAACTTCAGCATTATTCTCTTTATTTGGGCTAGTAGTAGGAATTAAAGCAACTAAATTTGATGACATTGGAATTATTCCATTATTTGTACTAACACCTTTAACATACTTTGGTGGTGTGTTTTTCAGTATTGACATGTTACCTGAATTTTGGCAAACTTTAAGTTTAATTAATCCAATCTTATATATGGTAAATCTTTTCCGTTACGGATTTNTAGGNACATCTGATGTATCAATTTATTTATCTTATGGAATTATTTTAGCAACAATCGGATTATTTTACGGTTGGTCAATTAGACTTTTGAAAACNTCAAAAGGAATGAGAGCATAAATATTTNTCAAAGAAAAATATTTATTATACTTTTTTTGCTCAATCTTTTTTACAACTTTTAGGTGGAAAGGTGAGACTGCCTCAAGATGGCAGGCGACCCGAACCGTTAAGAAAGTTGTTGAAAAAAGGTTGATTGACATGTTACCTGAATTTTGGCAAACTTTAAGTTTAATTAATCCAATCTTATATATGGTAAATCTTTTCCGTTACGGATTTCTAGGAACATCTGATGTATCAATTTATTTATCTTATGGAATTATTTTAGCAACAATCGGATTATTTTACGGTTGGTCAATTAGACTTTTGAAAACTTCAAAAGGAATGAGAGCATAAATATTTTTCAAAGAAAAATATTTATTATACTTTTTTTGCTCAATCTTTTTTACAACTTTTAGGTGGAAAGGTGAGACTGCCTCAAGATGGCAGGCGACCCGAACCGTTAAGAAAGTTGTTGAAAAAAGGTTGATTGACATGTTACCTGAATTTTGGCAAACTTTAAGTTTAATTAATCCAATCTTATATATGGTAAATCTTTTCCGTTACGGATTTTTAGGTACATCTGATGTATCAATTATTGGTTCATATATAATTATAATTGGAACTATTTTAGTATTTTACTTTTGGAGTATTAGATTATTAAAAACTAGTAAGGGAATGAGAGCATAAACTATCATACTTATTTTTTTACTTCTTATTTTAAAATTTAAATTTATTGGGATTCTTCAATAATTTTAATTAATGGTTTGTATGAATTAGTATTATGTAAAAATGAATTTCCTTTTTTCTTTTCTTCTTTTAAATTATTTGATATCTCAAATAATGTATCAATATAATGTTCTCGAGACTTATATTTAGGCACTAATAATTTATTTTCAAATAAAAGTTTATCCATAAAAATTCTCCCTGTTCTTTTATTTCCATCTTCAAATGGTTGGATATAATAAATTCCACTTTGGGCAATAGCTGCTTTTTCAATTGGACTAAAAGTAGAATTATTTGAAGTTAAATATAATAATTGGCTAATCTGTCCAGGGATTAATGTACTATGTAATGGTTTAGCTTTTCTTGATGTAACTCTAACTTCATATCTTCTAAAATCCATAACTGGTTTATTTAATATTAATGAATTTAATATAATTAGTTCTTTTTCATATATTTCTTCATCTTCTTCTTCTCCAAGAAAATATTGGTATCCTTTATTCAACCTTGTAGTTGTTTCAGCAGTTTCTTCATATTCAACTCCTTGGGAAAATGAGTCCAATAAAGATAATATTTGTTTGGTTTTCATAATTTTATTTATACTTAATTACTTATAAACATATCTGTTGTAACAACTAATAGTAACAACAACAAACACGAGATTTTATTCAACGAACAAACTTCGACACAAAAAATCCTTGCGTACGTGACTTATGTGGTAAAAATCGAAGACCAAGTACACCGTTTAAACAACTAGCATCAAAACCTACTTCTAAATCAATTTTAACATTCTTTAAATCACAATTATCAATAATCCATTTAACATTATCTTCATTTTCCTCAGGTTCAATTGAACAAGTAGAATAAATTAATTCTCCTTCATCACTTAAATACTTTGAAATATTTTTAACAATTGATTTTTGTAAATTTGCTTTATCACAAATGTCGGACACATTTCTTTTATTTAACCAATTCTTATCTCCAACTAAATTCCCTGAACACGGAACATCTAAAATAATTACATCATATTTGTCTGATGTTTTAAAATCAGTTGCTGAACAATTAATAATTTTAAATCTATCAAATCCCATTTTTTGAATATTATTAACTAATCTATTAACTCGTTTTTCTTCAAGTTCAATTGCAGTTAATTCATATTCAATTTTATGAAAATTTAACAAGTCAAGCATTTGTGTAGTTTTACTTCCAGGACTTGCACATCCATCAAGAACTTTCACAACACGATTTAAAGATTTTAATTTTTCAAAGTCAACACAGTTCACAGGAACTTGTGATGCTAAATCTTGAAAATAAAATTGTCCAGTTAAACATTGGATACTTGAACTTAAATTAAAAAAAGTTTTTTCAATCTTAAACGCATTCTTTAAAAAAGTATTTTCAAACTTCACTCTATTTTTCTTAAAAAATACTTGTATCTCATCTAGATTCATCTTTGATAAATTAACTCGAATAAATTGATTATTACTATATTGTCTCATTGCATCTTTTAATTTGGAAGATGTTCCATTTCCAAAAAACTTATCATATCTATTTAATAAATCATTACCGCTAAAGTTTCGAGTGGAATCATTAAATCTATTATTGGAACGTTGTGGAGGTCTATTCTCATCTTGTTTATCAAAACTTTTTTTATCCAAATCTCTCTTCTTATTCTTTGCAGTATAATTTCCTTTAATTGCAAACTGTTTATTCTCTTCAGCAGTAGGTTTATTTTTTTTTAACCTGTCTGGCATGGAATTAAAGTTTTTCCCATTATCTCTATTAAACTTGTGACGATTATCATTATTATTATTATCTTCATCTCTTGTATTTCTATCTCTATTTTCTGATGTTCTATTATTTGAAAATCTAGAGTTTTGATTAGACTTATTTGATTTAGAATTTGAATTAAATCTATTTTTATTTCCAGTAGATTTTGATTTGTGGTATGTCATAGTAATATAATATACTTATTCCTTTAAAAACTTAATTTTAAAGTAGATATAAATATACTTAAATTAATTTGTCAAATTTAAATTATACTATGGAATTTTTAGGTCTTATATTAATAATATTGTCTGCATGTTTTTTTACTGCAAATTTATTTTCATTTTTAAAAATACCAAAAGTATTAGGTCCAATCTCTATTGGATTAATATTTTCGTATTTTTTTAAATCTTATTTCACAGTCTCTGACATTGAATTATTAGACGTATTAAGTACACTTGGAATTGTAATGTTTTTATTTTACGTTGGATTAGAATTAGATTTAAAATCAATTAAAAAACAAAAAAGAGAAACAATAATTGAAGGAATACTTGGTTTTATAATTCCTTTTACAGTTGGTTTAACATTCTCCTACTATGTATTAAACTTATCTTTTATCACAAGTTTTGTAATCGCATCAATACTAAGTATTACAGCAGAAGGAGTTGCAGTAATGTTATTACAAGAAAATAGATTATTAAACTGTAGACCTGGAAGAGTAATTGTTGGAGCAGGTTTAATTGATGATTTATTTGGAATATTTTCTCTTACAGCAATCTCAGTAATTGTAACATCATCACTTGGAATTGTATCATTTATTCCTCTAATAACTGGTTTAATATTATTTGTAACTGGATTTTATTTTTTAAAATATCTTTCAAAAGTTATTGATAAAATTTTTGTACATAAAAAATTATTAAACTCATACGACTTATTCACATACTCAATTATTTTTTTACTTTTTTTTGCAACTTTTGCAGATAACTTTGGATTAGACTTTTCAATAGGTGCAATTATCGCAGGCCTGCTACTGAACTTTTCATTATATCAAAAAGGAAAATTAGGTCGAGATGAAGAAAAAAGAATTGATTCAAATATTAAAAATGTTTCATTAGGTTTTTTATCATATTTTTTCTTTTTTAGTATTGGATTCGCTGTTGATTTTTCAATTCTATTTGAACATATTTATTGGGGAATAAGTTTTGCAATAATTGCATTTACAATGAAAATATTTTCTTCAATGTGTACAAGTTATATAACAAAAGACACAGTCCAAGATGGTTTATTAGTTGGAATTGGGATGGCATCAAAAGGAGGAATGGAATTAATTATACTTGAAATTGCAAGGAAATCTGGATTAATAACTCTTGAGATATTTTCTTCACTTTTATTTATGAGTTTTATATTAATAATATTAAGTCCATTATGTTTTAATTTTATTGTTAAAAAGAAAAAAATAACAAATTAATAATTTACTTTTTTAACAAAATAGATTTATAAACAAATCTATGCTAGTATATATTATGGATACAGAAAATTTAAAACTAGAAATTATTGATGCTTTAAGAGAAGTATACGACCCAGAAATCCCAATCAATGTTTATGATTTAGGATTAATTTATGATATTAAAGTAAAAGAAAATGGATTTATTCATATAACTATGAGTTTAACATCACCTACTTGTCCAACTGCTGAATATATTCAAGAAATGATAACCTCTGCAGTGTCCGCTGTGCAAGGTGTTAGTGAAGTTGAGATTGAATTAACATTTGAACCAAGATGGACACCTGATAGGGTATCTGATGATGCAAAAGAAGAATTAGGACTTGGTTCAAGTGATTCAGATAAAAAAGCTACAATGGATCCAGCAATTACAAATGTATTTGGAGATTCTGATAAAGAATCTAAAAAAGAAAATATTTGCGTAAAATGTATGGTACCAGATACAAAAGTTCCTTTATTAAAAACAACTTTTAATAATAAGGATAAACTATTCTGTATGAACTGTATGAAAACTTTTTGAAATATTTGATTTCAATTTTTTATTTTATTTATATTAACACAATTCTATTTTTAAAACAACAAAAGTTTATAATTCTAAAAATTAAATTTATGTTATGACACAAGAACAACCAACACAAGAAGAAATTCAAAAAAGAATGCAAATGATGAAAGACAATTGTATTTTTTGTAAAATTATAAAAAAAGAAATTCCAGCACAAACAATATTTGAAGATGATATTTGTTTAGCAATTTTAGATATAAATCCAGCATCAAAAGGACACATTTTACTTATGCCAAAAGAACATTATATGATGATGCCAATGGTACCAGACCAAGTTTTAGGACACATGAGTATTATGAGTAAATATATATCGGATTTAATTAAAAAAACATTTCCAGATTCAAAAGATACAACAGTATTTATTGCAAACGGAGCAGCAGCAGGCCAGCAATCTCAACATTTTATGAGTCATCTAATTCCAAGATACGACAATGATAATATTAACTTTGATGTAAAAGGAGCAAAATTAAATCAGCAAGAACTAAAAACTCTAGCAGAAAAGTTCCAAGCAAAACTTGTTGAGATGAATTCAGGTCAAGGACAAAAGTAAGCTCCACAATAACTGTAAATTCAACAATAGTTATTGATTTAACAATTTATTTTATTATTTTATTATTAATTTTTTAATATATATTACTAATTATTCCTTAATTAAACAACAATTTATGTATTTTAATTGTAACCTCAATTACAAACACAATAATAATTATTAATTTAGTAATATTTCTAAAATATTGTAATTTTTACAAAATAACCTCAATAAAATAAATTTTATATTATTCAATATTTTTGTTTAATTTCCACAAAAATAAGAAATAATATGAAATTTTTATTTGAAATAATTTTTTATTTAAAGCTCATCACAATTCAAATAAAAACTCCTTAACATACGTTTTAAAGATTTTATTTATTGAGCAAATAAAACACAATTTTATAAACTAAATATATATAAAAATATTATAACAACTGGAAAATTGAAATTTAAATTTTTAGAATATTGTACAATTGTATTTTTTATTATGACTATTCTAGTAAGTACTATTTATGCGGTTAAATATTTTGATTCTTCTGAAATATTTGATGCTGAAATTTTACAAATAAATCAAAATGGAAAATTCTCAGTTGACCTTCAAATTAAAAACAAAATTAATGAAAATTTAAACTTTGAAATTGAAGTAATTTACAGACAAGGTAATTTAGTTGTATCAACAGATTATCTTGATTGTAAAACAAATTGTCAAATAAATTTAGAAATTGATAAAATATTTTTTGATAAATACACAATTCAAATTAGAACTTTTTCTGCAGGGAGAGGTTATGAAAAAAATTTACATTTCAAATATGAAAAACAAGAACCAACTTTTAAAGTAACAGTCCCACAAGAAATATACTGGGATTATAAAGACCTAAAAATTCCAATTGAATTTAAATCAAAAAATAAAAATGAAATATCAAACTATATTCTAGATATTTATCCTACAAAAAGACCTGAAATAAAATCAACATATACTTTTCAATGTATGGGAACTTGTATTGAAGAATTCATAATTTCAAAATCAATTTTATTTGGAGAATATTCAATTAATGTTTATTCAAATATTGATGTATTAAAATTATATTTTAATGTAATTCCTACAAATATTACAAAATCACAACAACAAGCAAATGGTAACATTACTAAATCAAACTTAACACAAGAACAAATTAAAACAATACCAGAACTTGAATTTAATCAAACAATAAATCAATCATCAAATAAAACTAAAGATACATCATTAGAAGAAATTTTAGGATATACAAAAATTGAATATAATAAATATGATTTAGAAGAATCAGAAGAAGTAGAAAGTTGTATTATTTATGAAAATTTAGATGAAGAATTAAAACAAGAAAGAAAAAAACAAATCTCTACAGCTTTATGTAAATTTGATTACAAATTAAATGAGGTGAGTGAAAATTTTGAAATAAAAAAAATTCCATCATCTATTGAGATGGGTGATGAGTTTGAATTTGAAATAACAATTCCAGTTGGTACAAACTTAAACAATTCAAACTTTAATTTACCAGAAGGTTTTGAAATTGTTGCACAAAAAAATTTTAATCTCTCTGAAAATATGCCATCAAAAATAAATGCTTTAAATTCTAAATTTAATTCAAAATTAAATCAAGTAACAACACAAGTTGCAAAATCATATTTAGTGAAAGGAACAGTTACATCACTTGATGATACTGTTCAAATATTTGAAAACAAAGGTTGGTTAAAAAAAGATTTAGAATTAAATATTAAAAAATCAGAAGAACTAATTGAATTTGAAAAAGTAATTAAAGTTAATGTAGATAAAATTAAAAATAATATTTCATCAGGGAAATCAGATTTATCATTACAAAAAGAAACATCACGAATTGAATTTGAAAATATTGATTTAGGAAGTATTGATAAAGTTGAAGTAATTACAAAATATGAATTAATAAATTATGTTCCAGAAGTTAGAAATAATTTAAAAACTGACATTGTAAATGTAATTGCAAAAAACTTTAAAAATGCAAAAGTAATTTTAGAAAAAAAACAATCGGGTGAAATTACAAAAATATTAGCTTGTGAATACTTTGGGGAAAATGAATGTTTAACTGGTTGGGAAGATTCAAAATATGATATATTTCAAAATGAAACTCATGTATGGTTTAACACAATTCATTTTAGTGCATACTCTGGAGTTGGTAGTGGTTATATATTTGATGTTGATTTTGAAAGTTATGCTGTAACAAAAATTTTTCAAAACAATGTGGAAAATATTAATGTGACTGTATCTTGTACTATGGCTGGAAATTGTGGAACAATAAATGTTTCTTTATACACTACTGGGACTCCTGTTAATAATTTTGTTGATTTTGAATCTGGTTTTGGAAGTTGGTCTGATACTAGTGAGTCTTTGTGTAAATGGAAGCTCACATCTGGTAAGACTCCATCACGAAATACTGGTCCAGGTGGAAATATTGCAGGATTTGATCATACCTTGGGGACAAGTGTAGGTTCATTTATATTTACTGAATCTTCAAATGATTGGTGTCGATTTCGTACTGCTACATTAACTGGTACAAGTTTTACAGTTGGTAGTGTTGAATCAAAAATTTCATTTTGGTATCATATGGCAGCTGATAACTCCCCTTCTCACATGGGAACTCTACACTTTGATGTTTATGATGGAAGTTCTTGGGTAAATGATGTGTGGTCATTATCAGGTGTTCAACAAGGTTCAAATGATCCATTCTTATTTGCAGAAATTGATTTAAGTATTTTCTCTGGTTTAATAAATACAAGGTTTCGTATGTCTGGAGTAACTGTGTTGACAAGTTGGCAAGGAGATTTAGCATTAGATGACATTAGAATTGATTCTTTTGGTGTACCATTAACAACTTTATCAAGTCCACCATTTAAAATTGATGGAATTGCTCAAAAACAAGTTTCTTTGCTACAAGGGGAAACCAAAAATGTTGTATTTAGAGTTAATGCAACTGGACTTCAAGGAGATATTGCTGAAATTTATTCATTGGGAGTTTCTTCAGTTGATAGTTTAGTTAAATCTTTAAGTAATATGAAAATTTTAACTCTTCCTGAAACAGTTCCTCCTAGTGGAAGTAAAATTTCACCTGCTGACACTTCAACATCAGTTACAAAAACTGTAACTTTCACATCAAGTGTTACTGACAATTCTGCTTTATCAAAAGCAACAATAAACATTTGGAATTCAAATGGAAATTTAGTTGGTAGTGAAACAAAAGATGTTTCAGAAACATCAGATACTGCAACTTTTGATTTTAGTTTTACAACTGAAGGGGCTTATACTTGGAATATATTTGTTGAAGATATTAGTGGAAATACTGCGTGGTTAGGTATAAATTGGTCAATTAATTTAGACTTTCCAGGTCTTGGTTTAAATTTTATAAATTTACCAGATAATTTTCAAATTATTAAAGATACAACTAAAAATATTACTGTTGATATTTCTTGTACTAATGCTAATTGTGGTTTAACGAATGTAAGTTTAAATACTTATTTTTACAGCCCTCCTTTATTTGATGATTTTGAATCGAGTATTGAAACTATTTGGACAAATGTTGGAGGTGATGATTCTAATTGGTGGTTAGAACAAACTGATAACCATAAATATGGTACTAGGTCTACTGAGACAGGTCCTAGTGTAGATCATACTACTGGGACTGGATTAGGTTGGTTAATGTATCTTGAAACTTCTGATGGATATTTAGAACAGAATGAATTTGCATATCTTGAAAGTTCAACATTTACTTCTTCAAGTGCTATCATAATTAATTTTTGGTATCATATGTATGCATCAGATAATCCAACTTTAACTTTAGAATATCATAATGGGATCTTGTGGACTGAGATTTGGACAACTACAGGGAATTTAGGAGATAATTGGTTAAATCAAGAAATTGAATTAAATTATGTTGGAGAGTTAAAATTTAGATTTACTGGAACTGATAATAAAAATAGTTATTCAGCAGATATTGCATTAGATGACATTTTAATTACACCTAAACAATATTATTTTATTGATAATATTTCAACAACTCCTGCGTATGTAATTGGTCCAAGTATTCAACAAGTAACATTAACTGATGGCACTTCAGCTACTTTAACTTTTGAATTAAATGCAACTGGATTTGTTGGAGAAGAACATTATGTAATAGTGAGAGGACAATCAAATCTAGACTCAAACCTTGATGGACAATCACAAAGTAAACATTTAGATATTGTTGACTACTTTGAGGTAAATGTTTCACAAATAAATATTAATCCAATAATTCAAACAGCTGGAGATTCAATTTTAATTACTTGTAAAGTTGAAAATGGATTTACAGGGGAAGCAATTGATAATTATCAAGTAATATTTAGTAGTTCAAGAACTGGAACAATTGGAACATCATATACTGATAATTTAGGATTTGTATATTTAAATTATACAATTCCAAAAACACCAACTGTAAGTAACATATCTGAGGATATAATTTGTACAATTGGAAATGATGTATCAAAAAAATATTATGCATTATCACAAAACTTTTTATCAACACAATTAAATGTGACTGAATCTGCCCCTTGGTATACACATTGGTCAATTACTAATGGAAATGCTCAAGATTGGACTCGTAAAGACATTGTAAGATTATCTGCAATATGGAAAGATAACTTTAATTTATCTCATATGGAACTTGAACACAATGGAGCTAAACCTTATGAGCAACCAAATCCAAATTTAATATTAGATTTAGATTTTGAAACTGTATCAAATCCAATAGTTTTTGATAATTCAAATAGTAATAATGATGGAACAATTAGTACAGGAGTTACAGTAAATAATTTAAATCCAATTCATGGTGATTATTTATCATTTGATGGGACTGGTTCAATTTCAGTTCCATACTCTCCAGAATTAAATATTGGAGATACAGGAGGTTCAGTATTTCTTTGGTTTAAATTAGGTCCAGATCCATCAATTTTATTCCCTACAAACACTTATACTCGTGGATTGATATTTAATCGTGGACATAACAATCCTAGTGCTGGTCCGCCTTTAGGTATGTCGGTATATAGAGCAAGTTATAGTATGTCTGGCATTTTTTTAGATATGAAAATCGGTTCGTTTGGTATTTCTACAACAAAACTTACAAGTACAACTCCTTTATCTGTAGAAACTTGGTATCATACTGGAGTAGTTTGGAACACAACACATGTAACTTTATATTTAAATGGGAAACCTGATTTAACTATGGTAAAAAATTATCCTGTTGTGTATACTAATAATCACCCTTTCTACATTGGTGAGGCTGTAGCAACTGGAGGTACTGGAAGTGGAGATTTCATAGGTGATATTGATGAAGTCAAAGTATATAATTACACTCTAACAGACATTGAAATTAAAAATTTATACAATCCAAAATTTGGACCATATACAAATTACTCAAAAGATTTTACAAATTTCTCTGGACCAAATTTAATTTTAGACATAGATTCTGAAACGGTTTCAGGATCTACAATATATGATAACTCAATTAATTCATATGATGGAACTTTAGGGTCTGGAATTGTAGTTAATAATTCAAATCCAATTTTAGGTGATTATCTAACTTTAGATGGAACAAGTAGTAGTTTTGTTACAATTCCATATTATGAAGAATTAGAAATTTCAGATTCAGGTGGTTCAGTATTTATGTGGTTTAAAATGGATTCAGATTTAGCTACATCATTTCCATCTAATACATATAGTAGGGGATTGATATATTTACGAGGACACAGTAACAAACAAGTAGGTTCGATATTAGGATTAGGTATATTTAAATGGAGTTCATTAGATCGACTATCTCTACACGCAGGACTCAGTGGATCTGGTAAACTTGAAACTACTACTTATTTATCTGCAGAAACCTGGTATCAGGCAGGTATTGTATGGAACTCGACAGATTATTCAATATATCTAAATAGTAAAAAGATTGGTACAAAGTCTAGAGTGGGTAATATTACTCTTTTTGGTAATTATCCATTATATTTTGGGCATATGGTAACAATTCAAGGAACTGCGAAAGGAAATTTCATAGGTGATATTGATGAAATGAAATTATTTAACTACACACTATCAGACACAGAAATTTATAACTTATATAATTCGAACATATACCATTTAGACTTTACAAACTTTACACAATTTCCAAATGTTGGACCAATTAGATTTAATGCAATGTATGGTGTTGATAATTTTGACTGGGCAACTAAAACTTCACCATCTTATGATTTAAATTTATATGGATTTGCAGATATCTCACAAATACTACCAATACCTGCAGCAGTAGGAGCGTGGGGGGAATCATCAACTGTGTACTGTGAGATAAAAGATAATGACACAGGAATTCCAATTCAAAATTATCCAGTATCATTTAATTCAGACTTATCAGGTCCACTTGGAACAAACACAACTGATATTTTAGGAAGGGCATACATGACAGACATAATTACAGCTGATACAACTTTTAGTTGTAGTATAGCTGATGAGCAAGGATTATATTATTATGCAAACAAAAATTATGACTCAGTATTAATCTCGAGAGATCAAATCGCTCCAACTTATTCAAACTGGGGATTTAAATATTTGGGTGGTGGTGATATTGCTGATGGGACAAACATTAATAATACTGAACTTGTATATGTACATTCATTATGGCAAGATAATTACCAATTATATACTGGATACTTAACACATTCAGGTTCAGGTACAAATAATAATTATTCAATTAATTCATTCCCAACAATATTAGATTCAATTTATTCTTGGGCAAATCAAACCTTAGAATTTACAAACTCTACACAATTTTCACAAGTTGGACGAATTGATTTACTTGGTATGACAATATCTGATAAAGCAGATAACACAGATACGACAACGCCAAGTAAATATTTTTATTTATATGGATTTGCAAACGCTTCAAAAATTACTGTGAGTGAATCAATTTATGGTCCAAATACTACAATTATAATCAGTTGTAAAATTACTGACTCAACACACAAGGGACCAATTGAAAATTATAATGTAAATATTATATCAAATGAAACTGGATTAATCTCAACTATTCAAACTAACTCATCAGGTATCGCATCAACAACATACACTGATACAACACCTGGTCAAGAAACAATTAGTTGTAATATTATAGGTGATACTTATTATTATGTAAACCAATCATCAATTTCAACTCAAGTATTTTATGATAATAGTATACCTTCAATAATCTCTGGTTATGGATTAAGTTCAAACATATTTCATCCAAGTGAATCTGTAACTTTATCTGCTCTTTGGTCAGAATCAATAAATAGTTCAGAAATTTATACTGATGAAGAAAACTTTGTAGTTAGTTCATATACAAATAATGTAACTTTAGGAACAATAACTTCAACTTTAAGTTGGGCAAAAGGACCACACGATGTATCTTTTGTAAACACAATTGATCAAAATAATAATATTAATTATTCAGTTCAAAATTTAACTTTAGATTTATATCATTATGCAGATATTGTTGATACAAATTTATTATCTTCATCAACAGATGTAAACTCCACTATGTATTATGGATGTAGAGTTCAAGATATGGATACTAATAATTATATTGATGGATACGAGGTACGTTATTATGAGGATGGAGTGTTTGTTGGAAGTGATTTAACAGATACAGATGGTTGGTCCTATTCATCTCATATTCCAAACACAACTGGAACTAAAACAATTAAATGTAAAATATTACTTGATTCAGTAAACTACTACGACCCAACTATTCCATCTTATGAAACATTTTCCTCAAATGTATCCTCATTATCAGGTAGAGTTTGTGAAACTGATATATTAAGTGTTTCATATAATAATTATTTTGATACAGCTTTAGAAGATGGATTTATTTTAACTGGAACTAATTGTGTATCTGGTTCAAATAATAATTTTGTAAGCTGGCTAAATCAAGTATCTGGTACTGCAGACTCTGATAGTGGTGTATCGTCAGACTATAAAATATTTCATAGTAATGGTGTACTAGATATTGGTCCAGAATTACAATTAGGATGTATAAATGGTAATAATCGACAAGATTCATATACTCATTTATATAAAGATATAAATCCTGCAAGTTTAATTGGATTTAAAATATTATTCTATTATACAGATAGATCTGGTGGTAATGGATTAGAATTAGATTCAAGTCCAAACAATGTTGTATCTTTTTCATATAACTCCAATCAAAACTCAGTAAATTCAACTACTTATATTTCAGAAACTTTTACTCCTATAATATCAACTTGTAGTGGTGAAGATAATACTGGACTAGGTGCAACTGCATACTATCAAGAAGTTGATGAATATGGACTAATACAATCAATGATAGATGAAGGATTATCATCAATTGATTTAAGATTAGCATTATATGCTAACAGTAATTATGATGGTGGGAATGATTTAGCAAGATGGCATTATAATGAATTTGAATTATATACAAAACAATTATCTGTAGTAATGTTAACACCTATATCAACAATAGAATCATATGAAAATAAATCTGAATCATTAACTTGCGTTGTACAAACATCAGGAACAAACACATCAAATGTTGACCTATATCCTCAATTTTGTTCGGGTGATAGTTGTACATCTTTCACAAATATTCAATCAAATTCAGGAGCAATCAGAGTTAACGAATCAAGTTATGCGTGTACCGATTCTCATTGTTCAAAAACTTTTAATATTAATTACAGTGAAGAAGGAACCTATAATTTAAGATGTAGCTCAACAAACTTTGATAGTTATACAGTAGCATCAACAAGTGAACAGTTAACAGTATATAATTCAGATTTAATAATTAGTGATATTTCACACGACCAAAACAATAATTCAGAATTTGAAATTGGAGATAAAATAAATCATATTAATGTATCAATAAAAAATAGTATTCGTGGAAAATCATATTCTCCAAGTGTAGAAATTAACTTAATTAACTCTTCATCACAAACTCCTGTATGGTCAACACAATTCCCTCAAATAGGTTATTGTTCAAATCCAATGCTTCAAAATACAACTTGTAACTTAACATTTAAAAATTCAGATAACGGATTTATAATTGATACATCAGCAAAAGAAGGTATATATAACATCTCAACAACTCTATTATGGGAAAACTCAGGAAATATTATTCAATCAAATAAATCAATAAAAATTTTCAACTTAAACAATAGATTCACATCAGTAGTAGATAACCCATCAATTATTGAGGGAACCTCTACAATAATTAGAGTAAATTTCACAAACCCAACAAGTAATAATTTAACAAATCTACAATTAACTTTAAACTGTCCAGTAGGTTTTAATTGTACCAATTCAAACACTCATTTAGTCGTATTACCAAATCAAACAATTATAAGTAATTTTACAATATCTTCAACACTATCTACTCCTATAACATCTCATAATTTCACATTTGATGTAACTTATAATAATATTCGTGGTTTTAGTAAATCGTGGTCTAATATAACATCAACTTCAATACTGGTTAAATCTGATATATTTGTTGTAACATTAAGGCATTATAAAATAAATAAAACAATAACTTCATTATCTCAAAACAATTACTCTGTAAATTTACAAGTTATAAACTTACAAAACTTTAATCAATCAATAAGTTTAATTGACTTTGTAGATTCTCAATCAAAAACTTCAAATTTCAATTTTCCAATCAACTCTTCAAAAATAATATTAGGTCCAAAATTTAATGGTACAATTAATATTTGGAACTTCACACTTACAAACTTTCAATCAATTAATATTAATTACACTTTAACAATAAATTCAACTTACTCAAATATGCTCAACAATTACATTATTGGTCTTAGTTAATTTTTAAAATTTACTTATTTTAAAATTTAATTTAACAAATAAATTTTCATTTTTTCACTTATTTTTCCTGGCCAGTGGTTAAAAAGTAATTTATATAGTTTTTTAGAAAAATCAATATATATAATTAAAATATGGAATCAATAAAAAAATTATTATTTGTATTATTCACATCATTATTTTGTGTGAGTGGAGTATTTGCTCTCTCTGAACAAATTAGAGTTGATTTAATCGAAGAAGTGAATCAAAAGGTTATTTATAATCCTTTGGCTGGAGTTAGTTCAGGTATTTGGAGTGGGCCAAATGAAAATCAATCAAATTATACTTTGAAAGGAACAATAATTGTATCCAATAGTAATCCTACTGAAACAATTTCTGATATTTATGTATCTTTTAAAAATACACAAAATATATCTGCTCCAATTTTTTTTGAAGGAAGAGATGGTACTTTAATAAGTAGTAATGTGTCATCAGGGTTAATCATTTTACATATCCCTGAATTAAATTCAAATGAAAATTCAACTTGGACATACTGGGGTGATGTAACAACTATAATTCCACCTTTAAATTTAACAACATTTTATTCAGATAGTAAAGTATTAGCTGGATCAAATCTAACAATCACTGATTCATTAAAAAATGAGATGGATAACTTTTTTGCATCAGATTCATGTATTAGTAATATTACATTAACTCAAGTGGCAGTACCTATAGACTTTGCAGGGACTAGCTATAATTTTTATTTTAATAATGGAACTGCTGTAGGTGGATCAGATGGTGGAAATGTTTCCTATTCTGATGATCAAACACAAACATGGGATGTTTTAAATGGTGGTTGTTTATATAAAAATAATGTAACTTCAATTACTTACGGATATAATACTCCTGGTAATATTCCATCAAGTAATGATTACATTTTAACAAATACAACTTTTAGTTATTCTATTAACCATTCATTATCACATCTAGTCGTTCAAGATATTACTGCAATATCTGCGGCAATTTTAAGTATTGATAAGTCTATCTATGCTGCATCACATCCAACGTTATATGGTAAAAATGTAACATGGAATGTAACTGGTTTTTTTAATACTGATTTAAACATCTCTTATAATTTAACCTCAGTAACTTTATGGGTTTCACAAAGAAATGTAGCAGCCACATCATTTACAGACCCAAATACAATTGATAATGATACGATTAGTTCAGCACCATTAACAATTAATTATATGCCAAATATGATAATTAATTCTACATTAGGTTGGACAAGTCCTACTTGGTTTTTTAATTATTCAGATATGCCTACTCCAATTGTGTGGGCTGATGCAAATTTCAGTTTAACTAATGATGGAGTTCAATTAATTGATAGATCAGTTTCAAGAGAAGGAAATGATATATACATTAAAGAGTTATATTTAATTATTGGTTATTGGTTAGAAATTGATAAAAATATTACAGCAGCTGGTTCAGATAAATATCATATTGAAGTAAAAGTACACAATAAAGGAAACCAAGTAACTCCTAGTGGTTCCATAGTTACAGTTTATGATTTTATCCCATCTAATTTTGTATTAAATGGATCTTTCATATTTCAATCATCTCCTTGGTACACAACTGATGTTACAAATAATTCAGTTATAGGACAATATAATGGGACATTACATCAATGGGCAATAACTCCTACTCTAGGAAATTTAAACACCTCATTTGCACAAGGGCCTACATTTAATGAAAATACAACTTGGAGTGTAAATTATGATGTTACAGGTTCAGGAGATTATACATTATTGGATGTATTTATTACAGGTCTCGATCCTCAAAAAGTTGATGGTGCCGGTGGGTCTACTGCTGTTATTGTATCTGAAATTTTAGATAGAATTAGTTCAACTGAAGGTATTTTCGCAGCAGTTGCAAGTGTATTATTATTACTTGGATTTTTATTATAATAATAATAATGTTTTTAGAATTAAATTAAAATATGGATAAACACGAATTAATAAAATCAGTAAGTTGGGTTATAGTTCTTTTCTTTTTTATAAGTTCTATTTTCGGAGCAGTTGAAGTTTTCTCAAAATATAATACTCATTTAACAATTAATAGTGATAATACTATTGAAATTAATAAATCTTTAAGTTTAAAAAATGTATATGATGTTGGAATTGTTCCGGGTCAAATCGAATTTAAAATTGGAAAAGGTACTGAGGGAAGTATTGCAAATATTGAGATAATTGAAGTTATGGCAGTTGATAGATTTGGAACAGAAATTAAAACTCAAATACGACAAACAAAAGATTTTTCAGTAATTATATTAGATATTTATTATCCTTTATTACCTGGATTTGAATATAACTTTGAGTTATATTACAAGTTATCATATAAACCGGGAGGAATTTTCTTTAAAAGTTTACAAATTCCTTTACGTGAATCAACAATCCCTATCGAAAATGGATTATTTACAGTAACATTACCAGATAACTATTATTTCACATATATATTTACTGAAGATACAAAAGCAGAACTTGATGGGAATTCAGCAACTTGGATAATTAAAGATAACAATCCAAAATCTATAGCATTTGAGTATTCATATATTCCTTTAAAGGTTGGTAATTTTAAAGGAAGTTATGTATTTTGGATTTTAATCAATTTATGTATAATTATTTTTTTAGTATATGAAGTTAGACGAGAAATTAAAAGAATTAGAATAGAAGATAAAGATTATGAAGGTTAGTACAATGCAATTAATTTATTCCTTGAAAAATTTATTTAAAATATTTTTTTTTATTTTTTTTTTATCTATTTTAACAACTTCCATATATTCCATTAAACCATTAATTACAATTGATGAAAAAATTGAAATTAATTATTTAGATTCATATGATAAAGTATCAATTCAAGTTCAAGGAGTTTTAAAAATTACAAATCCTTCATTAATTGATACAATTTATGAAATTAGTATTCCTATAAAATTAGATTCATTAATAGGATTTTCTAAACAAGACAGATTTGAAGGTAATTTTAGTTTTGATTATAATAAAATTAAGGCTCAATTACTAAAACCAAATCAGTCGATTTCAGTCGGATATACATTTTATGGGATTGTAAATTATGATATAGCTAAAAATACAACTTCAAAAAATATTTCTTTTTTAGAGTATTATTCATCTGATTTTATTTTATTATCAAATATTGTAATTAATTTACAAAAAGCGACACGTGGAAATAATCTAATTAACGGTAGTAAGTATGAATATCAAACAACTTTTGAAAATACGTCTAGACGTATAGTATCAACAAATGTACAAAATCCTACTGGTTTTGATTTAGATTTAAGAGAATTAAAAATTTACAAAACTCATAGTGCAAATCCAATGTATGGTGGTGGAGATTTAATTAAAACATTTAAAGATATTTTATTTCTTCCTTATGGACAAAAAACTTTAGATGTTGTAGATTATGAATCTGATGATTATTCTGTGTATTGGGTTTCTTCAAAACTTGTAATTTTAAATACTATAATTACAACTTTAGATTTTAATACAAGATTTACAAAAAACCCATCAAGTAGAGGTTCAACTAGTGGTGGTGGAAGTACATACTTTCCAAAAGATACATCAAACTTATTAATTAAAAAAACAGCAGACAAAACTTTACTTAGTTCTGGAGAAGAATTTACAGTAACTGTACGAATAATTAATTTAGGATTTGGAACTTTAGACAATATAACTTTATTTGATGAAATTCCAGCAAATCATATAATTTCTGATGTTTCAAAAGGAGTACGAATCGAAGGAGAAAATAACTTAATCTTTGATATTAAACAAATTGAGGGTTATGGGGAATATGTTGTAACTTATACTTTAGTAAATAAAAATGATTTAAAGGGAGTTACATATCTGCAACCCGCATCAATTACACACGAAGAGAAAACATATTACTCTGATGGGATTTTAATAATTTCAGAATTATTACCTGATAAAAAAGTATATATTCAAAAGAAAATTGAATTAGTTTCAGATGAATTTTCAAGAGTAACTATTACTGTTAAAAATCTTGGAACAAATATTTTACAAGATTTATTACTCTCAGACATTATGGACAATAATGCAATCATAAAAGAAATTTCAAAAGTATTTGATGAACGTGGAGTTTGGACAATTTCATCATTAGGGCCTGGGGAAGAATGGGAAGTTACTTATTTGATTGAAAGAAACTCGCAAATCGACACATTACCAAATATTTTCGGAGTTGATTCTGATGATGTATTTGGAACTTTAATATTTTCTGAAGAAGTAATTACTATATTTCAAGAAGCGCCAAAAACAATTGAAAAAGTTGGAATGATTGTAGCTGTTGGTCTTTTAGTATTTTATCTCCTATTTTGATACATTGTGTCAAAAAATATTTAAAAATTTCTTAAATTTTTATTTTCTATTTTGAGATATTAGATTATAATGGTTTTTTTATTTATACATTTGTTTTATTTTCTTATTATTATATTTTAAAAGATTTTTTTTTAATTCAATAATTCGCATTTCAGATATATCTTCTAATGTAGCAAATGCTAAGTGTTTAGAATCTAAACTTTCTACGCAATAGACATCATAATTAACTTTTGTTGTATCAAGAACTTGATTTAATGAATCATTTAATTTTAATCGAACATTTCCAACATCATTATTAACAATTTCAAATCTCAAATTTTGTCTTCCTTGATTTAGCATATTCCAGACATGAACATCTGGTATTTGTTGTGATAAATCCATATTTTTATTACTTAAATTATTTAATGTAATGATTCTCCTCCTATTACCTTGTGATATTCTACTAACTAAATCTTTTCCTTCATAATGTTTAACATCTAAATCTACACTATTTTCAAAGCCTTGAGTTAATGCATTAAAACTATCTTTGAAACTTCCATATTTTAAAATTAATTGTTCAATTAATATTCCTTTGATTGCTTTATTAAATCCACCATATATTCCAAAACGTTGTGAAAATAATTTAAATCCTCTAATTTGTTCTAATTCATCTTTTGTAAACTGTTCACAATTTTTAGAATAAATTATTGGATGATTTTGATTTACAAAATTATCTTCAACAATTCCTAAACTTATGTGTAATCCATTTCTCATATAATTTAGAATTTGATTATTGCAAGTTTCTTTAAATCCATATTGAAGATTTAACTTTTTTTGTATTTTTTTCAATTCAGATTCATCTAACTTATCTTTAACAACTAATTTATAATCTAAATCTATTGGATTATAGTTTGAATTTATTCCATTATTAATATATGTATTTCTTGAAGTTGAACCAGTTGAGATTAATTCATATGAAATGCCAGCTGAATCTAATATTCCAGTTAATTCATTATCTACTTTTCTTGAGATTTTTGAAACTATTGGTGCTAATTCAGAAAATATTATATTACTCTCCATAATAAATTTATTACTAATGGCTTCTATCATATGTATTATAGATTTATTCAGTTTATAATGCTTACGAATTAGTATTTTTTTAAGGTGTGAAAAATCAACAACTTTTCTCGAACATAAATAATATTTATAAATGATTTAGTTATACTATAATTATGGTAAAAGAAATTAAAACTATTGAAGAATTTAAAGATATCACATCCTCACAAGGATTAGTAATTATTGACTACTGGGCATCTTGGTGTATGCCTTGTAAAATGTTTGCAAAAGTTTTAGAAAAATTTGCTGAAAATGAAGATTACTCTGATGTAACTTTTGTAAAAGTAAATGTTGAAGAAGCTGAGGACTTAGCAGGTTCTGAAGGTGTACGTAGTCTACCTACTATCAGAGCGTACAAAGCAGGTTCAAAAGTAGCTGAGCAAATCGGTTTAATGGACAAAGAAGCATTCAAAACTTTCATTGAATCAAACAGACCAGCGCATGCAGCAAATGATTCTTCTTTTGAAGATGAAAAAAAAGCAGCTTAATTTTTGAAATTTAAATTTCAAATTTATTTTTATAAGATATTAATTATTATCTTATTTCTATATATAACAAACACTTAAAAAACAAATTCTATAAATTTTACTATGTATAAAGTAGTTGGTATCGATGAAGCAGGTAAGGGGCCTGTGTTAGGTTCTATGTTTATTGGATTTTCAATAATTACATTAGCAAACGGCCTTAAAGATTTAAATGAGTATCAGGATCATTTAAAAGATATGGGAGTAAAAGATTCAAAACTATTAACTCCAAAAAAAAGAAATGAATTATATCATCTATTAAAAGATGAAATGTCTTTACAATATGTTCAATTAACTCCTGCAATAATTGATGCAAACTTTTTTTCAGGTGGAAAACTAAATGATTTAGAAATGCGAGGGATGGCGAAACTTTTGAACGATTTAAAGCCTGATTTAGTGATTGTGGACGCACTAACTGCAAGACCGGACAAGTTTGGTGAGCAACTAAAAAAAATGCTTGATTTTGACTGTAAAATCATCTCAGAAAATAAAGCAGATGTAAAGTATACAATTGTAGGTGCTGCATCAATTTGCGCAAAAGAATTAAGAGAACAAGAAATAGGAGAAATTAAAAAAAATATTGGTATGAATTGTGGTTCAGGATATCCAGCTGACCCAAACACAAAAAAATTCTTAGAAGAAAATTGGGATAGCAAAGAATTTAGTTTCATTTTCCGTAAATCATGGAAAACATACACAAACATGGAAGACAAACACAAACCTAAACAAAAAACTTTAAAAGATTTTCAATAATTTAATTTATCTTTTATAAAATATGGAACTTTGTGTAAGCGAAGTCTCACAAAGGCTTAGAAATTCTCTTCAATAAATTTCTTGAGACAAACACAAAAAACCTCAACCAACACTTAACGATTTCAAATAATCATTAAAATAAATAAATATTTAATTTTTTTCAATAATTATTTACTTAAGTTTCGTAAATATTTATTTGACCTTATAATTGAAGTTAGAGTTGAAATCATATCTCTAGTTTCAGATTTATCATAATTATTCTTAATATAACTCTTGGTATTATTATGTAACTTTCTTATAATCTTTCTAGATTTTTTAAAACTATTTGAAGTTATAATTGCATTTTTAGCATTATTTTTTTCTTCATCCGTAGAGTTCCATCCATTTTTAATTACTGTATTTAACACTTTCACTTCATTTTTATTTCCATACTTTAATCCAAAGTATATTGGTAAACTTAATCTTCCATTCATTAAATCTGCCATTTGGTCTTTATATGTTTTTAATGAAACATCATTATTATCAAATAAAGTAAAATCTCCTAAATCATTACTTATATGAAGTCCTGTGCCTAAAAGTTTTCCAAATTCAAATGCTTTTTCAGCTTTTTTTTTATTCCCATTTACCATGAAAGCGCCAATATAACAACTAAATCCATACAGTTCCCCACTTTGTAAAGTGCTTTTTTTAATATAGAAATCAATATATTCATCATCACTTTCAAATTGATTAATTATATCAACTGTAAGTTCTAAGTCTATTTTTTGTCCTTTATAACATGCGACATTACACTTATTTAATAATTGTTTTACTATATTTTCTAATGATGGTTTTAATCCAATTTTTGAAATCATAATATCATTAAATTCTCTTAATAATCCAGAATTTAAAGTTATATCTTCTATTGAATATTTTTTCTCTCTAACTCCACTTTTATTATCAAATATCCAATTATCTAAATACATATTTAAATTACTAATCTCTGAAATAGAATTTGTTTCAGATATATTTTTATAACCTCCATTTATGTCATAAAATAGTTGTGTAAGGAATGGTCTCATTTTAGTAATTCCTACACGTTTATCAAATATTGGTTGTAATTCAGTCAAATTATATAATTTTAAACTTTCAGATATGTTAACATCAACTGCATCAGAAACTATTTTTTCATAAGGTATATAATAATCTTTATTTGTCATTATTACTTCACAATTCGCCACACATTATCAAACTTTCAATCTAAAATCGATTCAAAACGCAAAGTTTATAAATGATTATTGCCAATCATATAATTATGATAGAATTAGACTTAAAAGATAGAAAAATTTTATTTGAATTAGATAGAAATTCAAGACAAACTAATTCAACTATTGCAAAATTAGTTAATCTAAACAAAACAACAGTTAATTATAAAATAAATAGATTAATTGATGAAGGTATAATTAGTAACTTCTACACTGTAATTGATAATTCAAAATTAGGTTTAATAAATTTTAGAGTTTATTTTAAATTTTTAAATACAGATAATGAAAAAGAAACTGAAATTTTAAATTGGTTAATTAGTAATAACTTAGTTAGTGTAGTTGGGAAAATTGAAAATATTTATGATGTATCCTTAATTATTTCAGTAAAAACAATTTTAGATTTTAATTTATTTTTATTTGAATTTAAAAAAAAATTCAGAACATATTTTTGGAAAGAAAAAATAGATATTATTTCAAAAATATATCATTTTAAAAGAACTTATTTATTAGATAAAAAAACTAATACTCACTTTGAATTTGAAGTTATTGGAGAAAACAATCAAATAACTTATGATAAAATTGATTACAAAATCTTACAACTATTATCGGATAATGCGAGAATTTCTACTGTGGAAATATCAAATAAACTTAAATTACCTGTAAGAACAACTGCATATAGAATTAAACAACTTGAAAAAAAGAAAGTTATAGTTGGATATAGAGCAAATATTAATCTAAATAAAATTAATTTTGAATATTATAAAATTAATTTAAAATTAGATAATTTTCAAAATTTTGATAAACTCTTTTCATTTGCAAAATCAAATCCTAATATTATATATATTGATAATACAATTGGAGACATAGATTTTGAAATTGATATTGAAATTGAAAATAAAACTAAATTATATGACTTATTAGGTGAAATTAAAAAAATAATTAAAATTAGAGATTATGAAGTATTCACATATGAAAAATATTTAAAACTTAAATTAATTCCTTAAATAAATAAATTAAAACAAAAAAGCAGATATACACGTGAAGCTAAATTCGCTTCAATTTTAACTTCGTTTTCAGATTTTGTCAATAGTGCTTATTTTTTGTGGGCATTCGACTAAGGTCTACGCTTGCGTGCCCTCAAAAAATATGTGCTAGTGGCATAATGTGGAAACTTGTGAAAGCAAGATAAAATTTATTCGGCTGAATCACGTTTAACAACTTTATTATCGCCTGAATAAAAGTTTAAAACTTTAGGCATACGAGTTTTCATATTTAATAAAATACACTTCCCAATATCTGGATACATTCCCATTTTTTCTTGATAATCAGACATCTCAACCCAACACCCACACGACACTATCGTACAACCTTTATAATTTGAAACATCTAACTTATGTGTATGTCCAGTAATAAAAAAATCAGGCATTTTTTCAATAACTAAAGGGTCTTTTTGATTATCTGGAATATATAAAGTTGAACCGTGTGATGGTGCAAGATGTCTTTTCTCTAATAAAAATTTTACAATTTCATTAGGAACTTTCATTCCACCTTTATCTCTTAATTTTTGAATTTTATCTCCATAATAAAAGAAACTTCCACCATGGTACAAGTAAAATCGAAGACCACCAGATGGATCATCAGAAAATAATCTAACAATACTTGGATTTGATAAATTAATTACATTTGGCATATGATATAACGCGTACGCCTTTTCATAAGGTAATTTAGGTTGTGGTTCAGATAAACGACTTGTATCATGATTTCCAGGAATAATAATAATTGCTTTATCACTTGGAATTTTAGAAAGCCAACGTGCAGCTTCGTGATATTGTAACTCTGTTGATAAAATTCTTGCATCTTTTCCTTGATTAGGATAAATCCCGATACCTTCAATAATATCTCCTGGGATAATGATATGTTTAACTTTATTAGCAATTCTATTAAGGGCATCATTTGAACTACGTCCATTAATAAATTCTAAAAACTTTTGAAATGCATCATCAACAAACACCTTAGCACCAAAATGAATATCTGAAAGTGTTACAACATATTCTTCTTTATCTGTTGCTCGTAACTCCATATTATTTGGTGGACTTGGAATAATAAACTCATCAGTCCAAATAATATTTTTCCCAATCTTTCCACGAACTCCAATTCCTTCATCCAAACAAAAATTTTGAATTTTATTAATCATCTCCTTTTTATCTTTATTAACAAAACATTTAATCTCTCCAGACTTATCTTCAATTGAAATCATATAATGTCCATTTTTAGTTTCTTTAATATCTGAAATTAAACCAATAATTGTAACTGAGGTATTAGTTTCAAAAAAATCTTTTAACTGTGAAATTCTCATAACTGTATCAATATCAATACTTGCACGTGCTCGAAGTAACTTTGTAAAATATTCAAGACGCCTATTAAAAAATAAAGTAAAATCATTAACTGTAATTTTTTTAGGGGGTTCAGTGTAATCAAATTCTAACTCAACACCAAACTTTGAAAGTTTATCACTTAAATCTTCACTAATATTAAAGTCATCTCTTTTAGAATAAATATCTGAATCTAATTTAGAAATAATTCCAATTTCTTTTTTTAAATATTCTAAAAAATCATTATAAATTCTAATAGAACGTTTATTTGTAGTATGATTCTCAAAATGTTCACGTAAATCAGTCCAATTAGTTTTTTTCAAATAATCAACATTATACTCGTTTATCTCAACAGCCATAAAAATATCAACTAAATCTTGATTCAAAAAATTAATTTCAACTCCTTTTCCCAAAATAACATCAAACTTATTCAAAAAAGCAATCTCTATATCAGTATTTTCAAACTTTACCTCTGAAATAACATCAATTCCTTTTTTATCTACAATTTTAGAAAACTCACTCATAATATAATTTCGTCTTTTAAATTTATAAATGTACCTATAAATTTATGAGACTAAATTATACGCCATAATACATTGTATTATCTGTGTATCAATCATTTTACTTTGTGAATTTATTCACAAAGGCTTAGGAATTTTCAATTCCTTGACATTGTAAAATTATTTATTTTAGTCTTTTAAATTTATACATGAATCGATTTCAAATTTTATTATCAATAAGTCTATTTATAAATAAAAAACTATTATTTATATTATGGGTAAAATTTCAAGAGAAAAATTTAAAGTTCACGAAGGAGTATTTGATGAATTTACACTGCGAACTCTTGAAATGATGAAAAGAAAACATTATTTTGATGAATTGGGAAAACCAATTAAAACTGGGAAAGAAGGTGATGTGTACTTTGGATATCGTGGAGACAAAACACTTGCAATCAAAATATATCGTATGACTTCTGCAAATTTTAAAAAGATTTCTCAATATATTGTAAGAGATTATAGATTTCGTAACATTAAAGGAAGTTTACGTAAAGTAATTTTAGTATGGGCAGAAAAAGAATTTAGAAATGTAGCACTATGCCACAAACACAACATATCAGTTCCATACATGTACAAACAATTCAACAATGTAATCATTATGGATTATATATTTGGTAAAATGTTAAAAGATTATGATTTAGAAAATCCAAAAGAATTTTTTGAATTATTAATAGAACAATTAAAATTAGTAAGACACGAAGCAAAACTAATTCATGGAGATTTATCAGAATTTAATATTATGGTAGAAAACGAATTACCTGTACTAATTGATTGGGGTCAAGGAATGTCTGTAAAAAATGAAGCAGATTTTATGGAACTAAAACCAATGCAAGAACGTGATATACATAATATTGTATTTTATATGAATAAAAGATATGGTTTAGAATTAGATTATAATGAAGTATTTGAAAGAATCGAAAATAATAATTAATTTTTTAATTTTTTGGCACAGCTTTTTTACAAATTTTAGCCAAAGGTGAGAGCCGTATTTTAAAGGAGGTTCGACCCGACGCGTATAAAAATTTGTTTGAAAAAAGGTGTATTGGGGTCAAGGAATGTCTGTAAAAAATGAAGCAGATTTTATGGAACTAAAACCAATGCAAGAACGTGATATACAT
>JABSQY010000069.1 GCA_013215525.1 Nanoarchaeales archaeon
TGATTCAGTAGATTTTAATTTGAATAAGTAAATAGTTCATTATTAATAGTCATCTGTTGAAAATTTTTAACAACCCCACTACTAGAACTAATAGAAATATGAAGATTATCCTTTTCAATTAAATCAATACAATCTAATATAGAAATAACTTTATTATTAGATAAAGTATCTTCTTTAAAATTACAAATTTCGCCAGACACGTAAATATTCTCAATTAAAAAATCAGAATTTGAAGATAAATAAACATTATTATTTTTAATATTATCAATATTAAATTCACCTATCTCATCTTCAAAAGCAAAAATACTAAGTGTGTCATAACCCCCACCACCAAAAAACATCATATAAATTGGAATTAATAAAGAATATGGAAAAGCCATAAACAAAAATAACACTCTTTTCTTCTTCATAATTATATAATACTATAAAAATAATATATAAAAAAGTATAACAATTAAAATAAATAAATACAAAGTTTCAATTTGAAACTGATATCAAAAGTTTAAGAATATATTAAAGTAACATAATTTCAGCTAGACCTAAGAACACAAAGAATCCAAATATGTCTGTTGCAGTTGTTACAAACACAGTCGCTGCCACAGCTGGGTCAATATCGAATCTATCTAATACAAAAGGTAGAATTGTTCCGAAAAATCCTGCAACAAATAAATTAATAACCATTGAAATTCCAACAACTAAACCAAGCATTGGCATATCATTAAATCCCCATGCAATCAATGCTACAATAAATCCATTTACACACCCATTCATAACTCCAGCTATAATTTCATTTTTTACAACTGAAATTTTATTTTTAAAATCAATTTCGTGAACTGATAAACCACGAACAACAACGGCAAGCGTCTGTGTTGCAGCATTTCCACCCATTCCAGCAACAATTGGCATATACACAGCAAGTAAAATTAATTTTGAAAGTGTATCTTCAAACATTGCAATCACACCAGCTGCCATAAATGCAGTAAATAAATTTAAAATTAACCATTTATATCTTGACTTAAACTTTGCAAAAGCTGAATCTAAAATATCTTCTTCTTTTTGAACTCCTGCTAAATTATAAACTTCTGAAGTTTTTTCTTCTTCAATTACTTTTAATAAGTCCGACACATCAATAATTCCTAATATATGATTTTCATAATCAACAACAACTAAATTTTTATGTTCTGAATTATTAACTGCTTTTACAACATCATCATAATGTTCATCAAAGTAAATTGTTGGAATTGGTTCAATTACCTCTGCTAAACTTTTTGGCCTATTTAAAATAAAATGTTTAAAAGAAATATATCCAATTAAATGATTCTCTTTATCACGAATTAAAACTGTTGGTGTTCTTTTTCCACGTTTAAATGCCTTTTTTAATTTATCATATAAAGTTTTTAATTCAGATGTTTTTTGAATAATTATATAATCAAAACTCATTAAACCTGCTGCCGATTTAGGATCGAATTTTAATAAATATTCTACTTTTTCTTTTAAGTGTTCATCAAGTTTTTTTGAAACTTTTAAATGTTTATCTTTAGGTAGATGTTGTAAAAAATCAGTAATTTCATCTGGATCTAAATGTTTAAACATAATTAAGATATCTTCAATCTTAAAACTCTCACCAAATTCTAATTGTAAATTATTTGAAAGATATAAGAATACTCTTCCTTGTTTTTTAATTGGTACTAAGAAAAATTCATTAAGTGGGGAATCTGAATTTAAAACTAAATCGGCATATTGATGCGCTTTTAATAAAACTTCTGACTGAGATAGTTTAGAATTAGATTTATTTTTTTTAACTTTTTCAACTGACATAATAATAAATCCTAATATTCATTTATATATTCTTGTCATTAAAAGCTAAGAAATGAGAGATTTTTATTTTTTTCGAATAAAATAAACTCCGAGACCCACAAACACAGCAGCAAACAAGAAACCAAAGTTTAAATTCGTTCCAAAACTAAATTAAATAGTTTAAATATGAAACCAAATGAAAAGAAAATAAATTAGAGTAAGATACAATTAAAACAAGAACGTGAAAGCAGACAAACACGCGAAGCCAATTCCGCTTCAAATCAAATTACTTTTTCAGATTTTTTCAAGAATGAATGATTTTTGTATGTGGATTAGAGTATACATCTATCCACATGCAAAAATTGTTTATTATTGGAACAATGTGAGAAAATGCGAAAGCAAGATAAAAACCACTTAAAAATAATACCAACAAATAAAAAAGAAAAAAATCTAAGAATAGAATGAACAAAACCGACACACCATTTGAGAATACATACTGGGACAACAAAGAAGAAGGAATCTACGTAGACATAAACACTGGAGAACCATTATTCAGTTCAGAAGATAAATATGAGTCTGGAAGTGGCTGGCCCTCATTTACTAAACCAATCAACAAAGAAAACATAATTGAAAAAATAGATAGAGACTATGGAATGATAAGAACAGAAATAAAAACCAAAGCAGGCGCGCACCTTGGACACATGTTCGATGACGGACCAAAAGATAAAGGTGGCCTGCGCTACTGCGTAAACTCATCAGCACTAAAATTTATACCAAAAAATAAGAAATTAAAATAAAATACAAACAAAAATAGTTAAACTATTTTTGAGAATCTCCTTTCCAAACTCTATAAGAATCTGAATCCTCGTGATGTGTTGAAACTTCAAAAATAGTTCCTTCCGTTAACGCTTCTAACTGGTGTGGTTGACCTGGTCTCTGCCTAACCGTGTCGCCTTTCTTTAATCTCTCTTCATGAACTTCTGCATTCTCAGTCTCAATCCATCTATAAATAAATTCTCCCTCATTAACATACCAAGTCTCATCTTTAACTAAATGATAATGCATAGAAAACTTACAACCTTTTTTAAAAATTAATAACTTTCCACAATAAAGTTCATTATTCTCAATAATAATTTCTTCTCCCCAACCCTTAGGAACTTTACAACCTTCGCAAACATTCGGATTTATTTCATGACCCATAACTCAAATTAAAAATCAAAGTATTTAAACTTAATTAACATTAATAAAATGAATTAAGTAAAAACAAAACATATAAAAATATATTAAAAGTGTGAATTTTATTAAACAACATTAAAATACAATAAGTGAAAACATTTAGATTTAAAGAAAAAGTGATTATTTATATTTACATGGCAGGTTTCGATAAATCATTAGATGTAGAAGTATTTGGAGAAGAAGTTGCATTTGAAACAACTAAATTAAGAGTTTCAGTAATGCAATATAATGAGGGTCAAAAGAAACTACAAGTTTCAAGAGAAAATTTAGATAATGAATCAGGAGACTGGAGATGGTCTAAATTAGGAAGAATGACAAAAGAAGAATCAGAAAAAGTAGTTCCAGCAATGGTTAAAGCTTTAGAAAATATGGAATAAAACCCCATTTTTTAAATAATAAATAAAATAAAAAATAATTCTAAATATAAATTAAAAATACTTATAATTTTACTATGGCTTGACCAAAGGAAAACCATCACCGTGCGAATGTTTGGTACAAAGTTCAATTAGGAAGAATGACAAAAGAAGAATCAGAAAAAGTAGTTCCAGCAATGACTAAAGCTTTAGCTGAAATGAATTGATATTTTGAACATTGTTCAAAAATCACTCAAAAATATTTTTAAAATTTTTTAAATTCAAACATTGTTTGAATGTTCGTAATTAATAAATTTTTTAAATAAATATAATTCTAAACAAAAATAATTGATATAATAATAGTATAACTATACTATGTTAATTTGTTTGATAGAAAAAATGATAGAAATAAACGCTACATTTATTTCCGTTCGGGTATTAAATTAATAATAAATACATTGTTGTAAAAAGGTACTAAATAATTAATAACATGGATTTTTCGCCAGTAAAGACTTCTCAACAAGATTTTCTGCTTGAAGAAAATAACAATTTATTCTCTCAACACAATCCATAAGTTCATCTTTAACTAAATCTAATCCAATAGTTTCTTCTAATTTTTTATACTTTTTCTCAAGTGTTTTCATCTCAAGATTAATTTTTTCAAAATCTTCACGACTTGCATGAATAGACAAATTAATTTGCTTATCTAACACCTTAATTAATTCTTTATTAATATTATCAAAAACTTTTTGATTCTCTTTAGTAAGTCTAAAATATTCATTATTTAACTTTTCACATAATGAATATAATTTTTCAACTTCATTAAGTTCTTTTTTATTTAACTTAGACAAATACTTTTCATCTAATTTATGTTCATTAGAGTTAACTCCTATTATAACTCCTTTTTCTAATATTTTTTTTAAGTAATCCATTTTCTTTAATTTGGAAACATTATTTATTATTACTAACGATACTAACGGCTACAAAGAGGGAAAAACTCCTTAATCCCTCTGGAAAAGATATTTAGTCTCCTAAAACTCCTATCTTTCTAAAACTAATATGATTAAAAATGATTATATATATTTGTCTTAAAAAAAGTCAATAGTTATGAAGTTTCATTTTCCAACCAGTTTCTTAAAAAAAGTTTAAAATTGAAAATGAAAAATATACAATATTAAAATAATTATTTTTTTCAAGTTCAAGACATTTGGTTTCGTAGGCGTGGCAGCGCTACGGTAGAAGTGAAATAACAATGAGTGAATGGAAAAGAATATTTTAGTTAGCCTTTCCAGTTTATTATTGGTAAAATATGTGCTACAGTTTCAACACTCTCAGACTGCGCAGCCATAACATCATAAATATTTTTATATGCAAAAGGACTCTCATCAATTCTACTCTCATCTACAGGAGCTACAATTCCATCCATGGACTTTTCAAATTCTTCTAAACTAACTTCTCGACGAGCTTGTCCACGACTTAACTTTCTACCTGCTCCATGTGAAGACGATTGAAGAAATTTTTCATTCCCTTTCCCTTTAACTAAAAAGCAACCATCACGCATATTGGCAGGAATCACTCCACGTTCATTTAACTTAGCAGGCGTTGCACCTTTCCTATGAACAAAATAATTAGCTTCAGGCACGCAATGATTATGATTCTTATTAACCCACATCTCAAAACTAATCTTTTTATCATTTAACACATCACGCAAAACATCCTGTACACGATACGCCATCTCAAGACGATTAAGTAAAGCAAACTCAAGACCAAATTTTAAAACAGACATATACTCTATGCCATCTTTTGACAATACATCAAGTGCATGAGTCTCTTCAAACTTAGTATCAGAACCACTCGCAGACTTCATATAATGAGTTGCAATTTTGTGTCCCACACCACGTGAACCAGAATGAATAACAAGCCATAACTGATCTGGATTAGGAGTAATAGAATCAGCACCAATCTCAATAAAATGATTTCCAGAACCAAGTGAACCAAGATGCGCCTTTGCTTGAGTTTTTACAAACTTAAAAATATCATCATTATATTCTCGTTTAGAAAACTTAAGAACACTAACACCAAAACCACGTGACGTAAAATTCGACACATCTCCATGACTCCCAATTTTACCTTTCCCCATAGGAATAGAATCATTAACTAAATCAAAAATCTTTGAAGAATTAGAACGTACAAGTTCAACAATGTTAGGATAAGAAAATTTACAAGCAATCATACCACAACCAATATCATAACCAACCCAAGAAGGTACAACAACCCCACGAGTTCGAAACACAGAACCAATTGGCGCGACGTAACCTTTGTGAGCATCAGGCATAAGTGATGCAGACTTTACAAAAGAATGTGCGCAACAATCATCAAACTGTTTTTTTGTATCTTCATCTAAATCAATTGAAAAATTAGTAATCTTTGGTTTATGTGTGTTATTGTCCATTTTAAAATATTTATTTATATATAATAAAAATAAGATTAAATGATTTATAAACTCATTTATATAAAATATAGGTTATAATAAATGATACTATTAAAAGTGTGAATTAAAATTAACAAACACCACTGCCAGAATAACTACAAGAACCACCTGTGGAATTTAATCTTAAAATCCAGAAATCTCCTCCAGTACCAAAAGTAGTAGTACGACCAGCAACTACAATATCCCCATAAGGAAGTTCAAGTAAACTTTCAGATTTTTCATCAGAACCACCACCATAAGTTTTATTCCACAACTCATTTCCATTAGTATCATACTTAACTAATAAAAACTCATTCCCTAAAACACTCTTATAACCTGAAGTTAATAAATTACCATCTGAAGTTTTAATTAACTGACGAGGATTAGTAACATCTCCTGCATCACCAAAAGTTTTATTCCAAATCATAGTTCCTGTAGAATCAACCTTAAACACAAACAAATCCTCTGAACCTACGGCAAGAGGCGCAGACACATAACCAGACACAACTAAATCATTACCTACTTCTACAACACCATACCCTCGGTCGCTCCCAGTACTACCATAAGTTTTATTCCAAATATGATTTCCATTAGTATCAATCTTAAGTAACCAAATATCATTACTACCAGCACCAAAAGATGTAGTTAAACCTGTATACACAAAATTCCCATCACTCGTTGTAGTAAATCCTCTCTTTTTAAAAATCTCACTTCCAGTCCCACCATAAGTTTTATTCCAAATTTCATTACCATTTGAATCCAATTTTATAATCCATAAATCATTACTACCTGCACCATAAGAACCAGTATAACCATTTAAATATAAATCTCCATTTCCATCTTCATAAACACCTCTAATATGGTCTGAACTAGACCCTCCAAAAGTTTTATTCCATAAATGATTACCATCAGAATCCAATCTTAACACCCAAATATCATAAGCACCAGCACCATAAGAACTAGTATCGCCAACAAGAATATAATCTGAATTTGAACTCTCAATCACATCTTCTGCTTCCTCAGAACCAGTTCCACCAAATGATTTACTCCAAAGCATTCCACCAGACAGATTAGTCTTAACTAACCAAAAATCAAGACCACCAGCACCATAAGATCTAGTATAACCTGCTGAAAGCAAAGAATTATCAGAAGTACTAATAATTTTCTTTAAATATTCAGAGCCTGGTCCACCATAAATATTTGCAAAAAATAAATTTTTAGAAATAACTAATACTTGTTCATCAATATAAATATATTTAGTAATTACATTATCCTTAGTATACACAACTACTTCATGTTCACCACTAGTAATTTCAGAATCACAATTACTTAAATCTAAATTAAAAAAACCAGAAGAAATATTATTACTAGAGCCTAAATCACAATTAATTCCCGAGATTTCAATAGATGTAATCTCAACATCCTTTAAACCTGAATTTCTTAAATATAAAGAATCTACAATTACATTTTCAATACTTAAATCTGAATTAAAAGAATTACTATCAGACTCAACATCATTTAACATTGTACTTGAAAAACTAGTAAACCATCCTTGGAAACCGACAACTGCAACAACAGAAACAACTAAGAGTAAAGCAGTAGCTACAACTGGACTTATCGCCTTTTTAGTTATATTTTTATAATTTGATATATACATAATATTTTTTTACATTTTTTATATATAAAGATTAATATTAACTATGACAAAAATAAAGTAAAATAAAGTATAATAAAGTAAATAAAATAAAAATAATTCAAATAAATAATTCAAATAAATAATTCAAATAAATAATTCAAATAAATAATTCAAATAAATAATTCAAATAAATAATTCACATCAAAAGTGTGAATTAAATCAAACAACAATCACCATTCAACAAGTGAATATAATTGATTTTTTTTCAAGTACAAAACACATTTATAAACAAACAAACTGTAATTATACTATGACAGAAATAAAAAAAGACTTTAATAAAATGAGTATGGAACTCCACGAAAAATATGGTGGAAAATTAGAAATTAATGCAATTGTACCAATGGAGACAAAAGATGACTTATCAGCAGCGTATTCTCCAGGTGTAGCAGAACCATGTTTAGTAATTCAAAAAGACCCAAGTAGATTAAAAGATTTAACAATTAATGGAAAAACAATTGCTGTAATTACAGATGGAACAGCTGTATTAGGACTTGGGGACATCGGACCAAAAGCAGCACTGCCTGTAATGGAAGGAAAATCTGCATTATTTAAAAGATTTGCAAACATTAATTCATTCCCTCTAGCATTAGATACAACAGATGTAGAAAAATTCATTGAAACAGTTAAAATGCTTGCACCATCTTTTGCAGGAATTAACTTAGAAGATATAAGTGCACCAAGATGTTTTGAAATCGAAGAAAGATTAAAAGCAGAATTAGATATCCCAGTATTTCACGACGACCAACACGGGACAGCAATTGTAGTTCTAGCTGGATTAATCAACGCATTACCATTAGTAAACAAAGTAAAAGAAGATGTAAAAGTTGTAATCAATGGAGCAGGTGCCGCAGGAGTTGCAATTACTAAATTATTAAACAGAGCAGGTTACAAACACTTAATCGCTACAGATAGTAAAGGAATCCTAAGTAAAAATAGAACAGATTTAAACAAAACAAAACAAGGATTATTAGATTTTACAAATGAAAATAATATTGACGGAAGTCTTAAAGAAGCAATAGATGGAGCAGATATTTTTATTGGAGTATCAGTTGCAAATTTATTAAGTGTAGAAGATGTTCAAACAATGAATAAAGATGCAATCATTTTCGGATTAGCAAATCCAAATCCAGAAATTACACCAGAATTAGCAAAACAAGGTGGAGCAAAAATTATAGCAACTGGACGTTCTGATTACGCAAACCAAGTAAACAATGTTTTAGTATTCCCAGGAATTTTCAAAGGAGCATTAGAATCCGGAGCAACAAAAATCACTGAAGAAATGAAGATAGCTGCAGCAGAAGGTGTTGCAAGTTTAGTAAAAGAACCAAGTTTCGATATGATTATCCCATCTCCATTCCAAGAAGGTGTTGCAGAGATTGTAGCAAAAGCAGTGTCCGATTTTGTAAATAAACAATAATATATTATTGTTTATTTAGTTTTATTTTATAATTTTTATCTAATTCTAAAAACCTACATCTTGAGTCATACAAAATTTCATTCAAGATAAAAAGAAAAATAAAAAACAAACCATAATAATTCTTCTAAAAAATAAATATAAATTTCTAGACTCTAAAAAAATCCAAAAATAACCTAAAAAATAAATAAGAGACATATATAAAACTTGTAAAAAATCACTATTGAAATCTAAGAATTCTGAAATCCCAATTGATACAAATAAAGGTATATACATAAAAGCAAATAAAATCCATCCAATTGTAAAACTAAAAAACCGATCATCATAAGAGTTCAAAATAACAATAATAAAAGTTCCAATAAAATAAGCTAAAATAAAATAAAAATAAAAGTAATACTTTTTTCACCAAACTTGAAATATTTGTATAATTTATCAAAACTATAAACAAGCATAAAAATAAAACTAGAACCACCAAAAATATTCAAGACCATAGTAATATCTTCTAACATATATAAGAAGATTTGAAAAGAAAACATAAATAAAATCAAAATATAAACTAAAACTTGTTATGTGAAAAAAACATTCAACTTTTTTACTTTTAAATTTTTAATCATAAAAAAATCAACAAATT
>JABSQY010000070.1 GCA_013215525.1 Nanoarchaeales archaeon
GAGGTTTATCAGGTTTAGGAGTTGAATCACTACTACTACAAGCACCTAAAGCAACAGCACCAGCCGCAACAATTATTTTATTTATATTATTCATAATAAAGGTTAAATTAACTTTGTTTATAAATATTTCCTTTTGTTGCCCTTCAAAGTTACAACAAAAAAACATAAATAAGCAATATTACAAATACTGTAAGTTTTAAATACGAAGAACCACAAAAATAACTCAAACATAATAAAAATATTAAAATTATATTTAATTTCAAGAATAATTTACTTTAAAAAATATCAAGAAATTTACTTTGTATAATTTCTAAGCCTTGATGAAAATCAAAGATTATTCATAAAGTGTAGAGTATGGGCACAGTCACTTCACTACGTTACGTTCGGTGAAGTTTGAACATTCGTTCAAACAACTTCGAACCCTTGAACCCTAAGGAACAGATTTTGAGTCGGACACAAAGAACCACAAAAGAAACTCAAACATAATATAATTAAGAGTATCATATTTTAACTTTAAAAAAAGATGTAGAGTAAGGGGTTCGAACCCTTGAACCCTAAGGAACCGATTTTGAGTCGGTCACGTTTGACCACTTCGCTAACTCCACATTAGATATGTACGTTTTTTTAATAGGTCACGTTTGACCCTCAGCGTGTTTCGCTGTGTTTGAAAATCTTTCATTTTCATATACTTCGCTAACTCCACACTATATATACGTTTTTTTAATAGGTACGTTTTACCCTCAGCGTATTTCGCTGTGTTTGAAAATCTTTTATTTTCATATCGTTGTGAACTTGTTTCACAATGTTTAAAAATCTCTGATTTTTATACGCTTCGCTAACTCCACATTAGATATGTACGTTTTTTAATAGGTCACGTTTGACCTATAGTAAAGTTTTACTATAATTGAAAATTTTTCATTTTCATATTTTTGTGAACTTGTTTCACAATGTTTAAAAATCTTTGATTTTTATATACTCGCTAACTCCACATTAGATATATAATTGTATAAACAACTAATAAATAAAATAACCTAATAATGCTTTTTAAATATATTGTATAATTATAAGTTAAAATAAGTAAATAATACTTCTTAAAGTAGATAATAGAATAAAAAAAGAAATTCGTAAGAATTTCTATAAATAATTTGTGCTTGACAACTCTTATAATAAAATAAATAAAAAATAATTATAAATAATTAATTTTATTGAACATCAACTGATGAACCAGATAAACCACCTGAATTTAATTTATTAGCAGCAGCAACAGTACCTGCAGCATCCCAACCATAAACTAAAACTGAATTTGAGTTACTAAAGTATCTAACAACAGCTTCCCCTTCCTCTAATCCTGAAGCCTCTCCAAAAGATGGGAAAGGAACTCCAAGTAATTTAGCAGCAACCATATTAGCAGCTGGACCACCGATAACAACCATATCAGACATACCAGTAACATCACTAGCCATAACTGGCGCAGTAATATCAAAAGATACAGCCATAGTACTCACAGTCTCAGTAGTTACAGTATAACCATCATCCTCTAATTGTTTAACTTTAGCATCAGCTGATGCTTTATCAACAGTGTACGTTGAAACTTGTGGAGCAGCACCACCAAAATTAATATCAACTAAACCTTGAACTTCTTTATTTGGAACTTCAATTTTAATTGAACTAAAATCATCTGTGTCAACAGTAACTCTAGTTCCATAATGATCAATACTAATCTCAAAGTCTGAATCTTCAACTACATCAGTAGACATAATAAAATTATTAACCAGAGAACTTAATTTAATATGAATAGCATCAGTATCAAAATCAGACGCATCACGTGCAAAAGAAATTTCAAATTTATTATCTTCATAACCATCAGCAGTATCATCCATCTCAATATCACTATGATATTTAAAAATTAAATTTCTCGAAGTATCTGCAGTTGACATCAAAGAAGGATGTTCAACATTAGTAAAGTCCATAATTAATTCATTCTCCAGATATAATTCTGAAAGTCCTAAATTAAGAGTTGTAATATTAAATGAATTATTATAACCTGAAAGTGGATTACCTTGTGATAAATCTAATGTACCAACTAATTTAGCCATATCAACATTTGACTCAGTACTACTAGCGAATAAATCTTTAAAGTCAGCTTCAAAATCCACTTTATCAATTCCCCCAATTTCATATAAAAAAAAGTCGTCATCTTTTACACGCGAGAAAAACATATTACTCTGAACATCTGAATCATCTACAGATAAAGAGAATTTTGCTAAACTATTAGTAGATAAAGCTAAATTTGCACCATTTTGCAAAGCTGTAGCAGCTTGTGCTACCCCAGCAGTTCCAGACTCACCTGTCACTTTAACTAACTTAGCAGCGTCAGCATTATTATTTATTGCATTAGAAATTTGTAAATTTGTAACAGTCCCTACAGTGTGCGCATTTACAACAATAGCAGTCCCTGTAACTACAACACTATCAACACCATTAGTAGTACTTGTATTAGCAATAATTTCTAATGTTATAGAATTTCCGCCTGTTCCCTTTAAGTTAGCAGTTACATTTAAATTAGTTGTAAAAGTTCTTGCTGCTACAACTCCAGTAGTAGCCACAGTCCCAGTATTAGTGATCCCTGTACTATATCCATCATCAAATTTAATTGTATCAAAAGATAAATCTGAACCCTTATGATAAATTCTCTTTTTATCTGATCCCAAATATAATTGACCCGTAGAAGTATCATCAGTAGTTAATTTAAACTCACTAGGTACTGAATTTCCATCATGAATATTTCCTGAAAACTTAATCTCATCTTTACCAGATCTAATATTAAACTCAGAATATTCAACATTATTTAAACCATTATATGTTAACATAAATGAATCAAATAACGGATCAATTAATGAATCACCATCTTTTAATGAAGTAAACTCATCAACTTTATAAGTAATTGTTAAAGTATCAAAAGTATTAGGAATACTATCAAAAGTTGCAGTAACATCATAATCAGGATAAATATCTGTAAAATCCTCGTCATTAATCTCTACTTTCCCTGGTTCAAAATTAATTTTTTGACCACCAACAACTAAAGAAGCATATCCCTTAATTGAATCTCTAGAAGAAGGAACCAAATCTGTAACTGCAATAGTAACCCCAGATACATCTTCAACATCCCCTTGATCAATTGATACAGTTTCACCATTTACAGTTAATAAAACTTCCTCCTTACTACTAGATGAACTAACAGATTGAATCATAATTTCATATGAAACTCCATCAACTGAAACAGTAGTACTTTCCCCCTCACCTAATGAAATTTTATTACTTCCACCAACTAATTCCAACTGAGTATCACTTAATGAAATTACAGTAAATTCATTACCCATAATCATCATAGACTCACCAACTAAATCTTCCCAGGTCGTATCAGTAGTACCAGCATCTGTAATCATATCACTAAAATCAATAACATATTCAGCGTATGCTGCGTCACCATCATAAACTAATCCATGTCTTGCAACAGTTTCATCTAAATCATCAAAAATATCATATTCTAATCTTCCATTTTTTAAAGTCAAAGTTTGTGTATATTTATCTCCATCTAACTCTTCATCATCTAAAAGAATATTTGTACTATCGTCTAAATCCTCAGCAACATCTTCTAATTTTTCACCAAAATTTAATGTTTCTTTAGAATCAATTGCACTCATAATAGCCCCACTTCCAGATGCAGCCATCTTTGCAGTAATCTTTACTTTTTCCCCACCCATCAAATCAGATTTTAAATCTGAAATTACAGAAGTAGCAGCAGCAGCATCAGAGTTTCCACCGATTACAACTTGCCCATCAAACTCACCTGAACTCACAAAGTTTTGTGGGTAATCAGATAAACTTGCACCAAACACAGAACTACTAACCATTAAGGCAGTTGCCGCAACAGCAGTAATTCTTCTCGTAGCTTTTTTAAATTTATTTTCCATTTTTATTTTTTATATGGTAATTAAACCATTAATTAATGTTCAACATTAAGTCAAACTTTACTTACAACAGATAAAATAAAAGACAAATCTAACATAAGCATTCACAAGCACACACAAATTGCTAAACCAAGGTTTCATATATTAAGTAAATTAAAGAAATAGATTACAAATTGAAACTCAACTAAATGTAGTATCAAATTAACATAAATACAACTATATGTAGTAGGAAAATATAAAAAAATAATATAATTACAAGAAATTTAAAAGATAAGTAAGAAATAAGTATAAGTATTAAAAGTCACGTCTTGAATCAAGAACTCGTAAAATTTTAACATTCACATCATCAAATTCATAATACTATATGAAATTTTAATTTCATATCGGCTTAAAAATTTTCAATTTTTTGAGATATGATAATGTTTATTAAATACTAACCTTCTTGAAAATTCATCAATTTCAATCCCTAAAGAATCAAATAGTTTTAATTTATCAATATCAGATTTTAAATTAAGAATAAAAGTTTCACCAGATCCAGAAAGTTGTAAATTAAAATAAGTTTTTATACTATCCATATCCAAATAAGCTTGTTTATGATAAGTTAAAGTTTTCATTTACTAAGTAATTTAGAATAAGTTTCTTCCTCAGATAAAAAATCACCATCTAAAGCCATTTCTCTAGCTTTTGAAATAATTAATAAATCTTTAACTTTTTGAGAATGTTCCTCTAATTCATTAATTGATAAATCGTGAATGTTTACTGTTTCCATAATATAAATAATAAGAACTAATATATAAACATTATTAAAAACTAAACAAAGCAACACAGCCAGAACAACAAACGTAGCAAAATTACAAGAAACATATTTAAAGAAAATAGAACAGCAACACAGCCAGAACAAACCACAAATATAGTAAAATTACAAGAAATAAAAATTAATATTTGAAAACTTTGTCATATTTTTTATGATCAAACCATTCAAGAAAAATTGAAAAAACTTCAATATTATCATTTTCTATAGTGTAAATTAATCGATAAGCTTTAGGTAAATCATATTTCCAAATTGATTTTGCATCAAAATCTACTAAGTATTTTTTTGGAATTCTATCTTTTGGAATAGCTAATCCACAAAAAGCATCATGTTTTAAATCTTCAATAGCACGAGTAATCCATTTATATAAATTTTTTTCATCAAAATTTCCAAATTCTAGTTTTTTATAAGTATTATAAAGAGTTCTATTATGAAAAATCACTCTAGAATTCAGTTTTTTTATCATTTAAACTTCAACTCCATTTTCGACCATTTTTTTATTAAATTCGTAACCAATCCAAACTAATTTTTTTTCTTTATCAAAAGCAATCTTATGTGAATATTCCAAATAATCCAAAATAACTTTGTAAGTTTGATACTTCATTTTTTTAGGTAAATTCTGCCATAAAGATTTAAGTTTATATTTTGCAGAATTAGATTCAATAAAATTTTCCACCATTAAAATAGTATCTAATTGAGGATAAGAAAATAGATTTTCAAAATTATTAGACATATTAATATTTAAGTTCATAGTTATACTAATAAGTATAACTTTTTAAAGTTTTCTAATTATATAATCAAATACATTACAACAAGCACAACAAAACAAAGCAACACAGCCAGAGCAAACACACAGAAAAAACAACAAACATAGCAAAACTACAAGAAAGAAAAAGATAAGTAAGAAATAAGTATAAGTAATAGTATTATATGTATGAATTTGTGTTGGTCAAGATATCATCAAAAATTGTAATCGCAAAGATTACAATTTCTTAAAATTTTCTGTAGAGCTTGACAACTTACTACAAATTAAAAAAAAGTTTGTTTGATTAAATTTATTAAAATAAATTTATTCAACTAAAACTTCTTCACCAGTTAATCCACCAGCGTTCAGCCTGCTAGCAACACCAAAAGCTACAACACCACAATTATAAAGTGAATACAGAGTTCTCTTCAACCGCAAAATTATCTAAAACTTTGTGTAAGTAAAATCTCACAAAGGTTTAGAAATCTTTGATTTCTTGATAAACTGAAATTACAATAAATATAAAATAAAAAAATTACAGAAACTTACAGCAAACATACATAAATTATTTTAAACAATTAATAAATAAATTATAAAAAGGAAGTGAATTAGAATAATTAATTTCATAAAAGTTAATTCCAATCTCTAAAGATTTGTAATAATCATTTTTATTTTTAAAAATATAATTCTCAAAAGGTATCTTCCAAACTAAATCATATAAATCATTAAACTCAACAAGCCTTACAAAAGCAGATTTCAAAAACCATTTTTGTAATAATCTTGAAATTCTACCATTTCCATCCCTAAATGGATGAATATTAATAAAAATTAAATGAATCAAAATTGAATAATAAAAAACTTCACAAATAGTTAATTTTCCATTTGAAATATCACTCAGCACAGTATCAATATCATCAAAAAACTCGCGCATTATAGATTTAACATATTTAGTTTCAATAGCAACATATCTTAAACCCTCTTCACCATAAATAGCCTCATTTTCCCCAACACGATACTTTCCTTTTTCAGCATCAGAAATATTTAAATCAGAAGACATAATAAAATGAGACTTTAATAAATTTTTTTCAGTTAATTCATTATTTTTTGCAAATTCATAAGATTTAATTAAATCTTCAATTTCCAAAAATGATTTATCTTTTTTTAAATTAGGTAATTTAGAATTTTTAATTCTCATAAAAGAATTAATATCTAAAGGATTTCCCTCTATTTGAGATGAAAAAGTAGAAGATACTCCAAAAGCATAATTTAAATCAATATTATCAAATTTTAAAAATAATTCTTTTAAATTATTTGGACAAATTTTTAAAAAATCAACTATTAAAGGTTTATCTTTTAATCCAATAGTATTTTCATTATACTCTTTGATATACATAATAAAATTAATAATTCAAATATTATAAACTTTTGTAACACAAACACACAGAAAAACTACACAAAGCAACACACAGCCAGAACAAACAGCACAGCACAAAGCAACAACACAACCAGAACAAAACTTTGTGAAACTCTTCGATTTCACAACGGCTTAGAAATTTTCCAAATTTCTTGATTACAAAAAACATATTTGAAAAATAGACAAAGCAACAACACAACTAGAACAAACCTACAACAAACCTACAAAAAACATATTTGAAGAAAACAAAGCAACACAGAACAAAAGCAACACACAGCAAGATCAAACAACAAACATAGCAAAACTACAAGAAAGAAAAAAATAAGTAAGAAATAAGTATAAGTATTAAAAATCACGTCTTGAATCAAGAACTCTTAAAATAATTACCTCATTTTCTAAAATTTGATAATAAACATTAAAATGTTTTTTATATACTAATTTTTTAGAATTATCATCAAAATCAGAACCAAGATTTGGAAATAAAATTAAATCATCTAAATATTCAACTAATTCAACTACAAAATCAAGACCAGAATAATTTGAATTTAAAGAAATATATATTTTTAATGTGTCTAAATCAAATTGAGATAATTTAGAATAAGTAATTTTTTGAATCATCTGTTCAGATACTCTAAAACTTCAGATTTTGATAATAAGTCACCATTCAAAACCTCTAATTTTGCTTTTGAAACTAAAATTAATTCTTTAACAGTTTGAGAATGTTCCTCAAGTTCATTAATTGATAAATCGTGAATGTTTACTGTTTCCATAATAAAAATAAGAATCAATATTATATAAACTTTTGTAACACAACAACAAACACAGCACAAAGCAACAACACAACTAGAACAAACCTACAACAAACCTACAAAAAACATATTTGAAGAAAACAAAACAAAGCAACACAGCCAGAGCAAACACAACTAGAAAAAACAACAAACATAGCAAAACTACAAGAAAGAAAAAGATAAGTAAGAAATAAGTATAAGTAATAGTATTATATGTATGAATTTGTGTTGGTCAAGATATCATCAAAAATTGTAATCGTAAAGATTACAATTTCTTAAAATTTTCTGTAGAGCTTGACAACTTACTACAAATTAAAAAAAAAGTTTATTTGATTAAATTTAATTAAAAATTTATTCAACTAAAACTTACGCGCCACATAAACCACCAGCGTTCAGCCTGCTAGCAACACCAAAAGTTACAACACCACAACCATAAAGCAAACACAGAGTTCTCTTCAACCGCAAAATTATCTAGATGACACCAAATAATAAGAAATAAAGTATAAAAATAAATATTATAATTAATTTATAATTTGATTAAAATAATCAGTCAATGAATGAGAATCATAATCTCCTTTAGCAATTGAGATAATCATTTTTTCAATTTCTAAATCACCAATTAATAAATTAGATTTATAAAAATCTAAAAACAATAAAAATACAATTGAACCAGTACGTTTGTTTCCTTCAATAAAACAATGATCATTAACTAAAGCAATAATAATTTTTGCAAATAGATACATATTTTTTTGAGAATAAGGATTTGAAATAAATTCATCTAAAGTAAATTTTAAAGAACTAGAATTTGATAAACCAGAAGGTTCATTAGTCATTTTAACAATAGAAGAATTAATTGAACAAATTTGTTCGAAGTCTAGAAATTCTCTATCAATTACTTTTATCATATTTATATAAATTCTCAAGTAATTTACTATGTTTTTTAATAATATTATCAGCATTTTCTAAAATCTTTCCAGATTTTAAATCATCAGATATTTTTTTATGTGAGATTTTATTTAAATTAACCATAATATAACTAATAATCAAGATTATATAAACTTTTGTAACAGCACAAAGCAACACACAACTAGAACAAAACTACAACAAACATATTTGAAGAAAACAAAGCAACAACACAACTAGAACAAAGCAACAACACAACCAGAACAAAACGACAACAAACATATTTGAAGATAGAAAAATTACAACAAAAGAAAAAGATAAGTAAGAAATAAGTGTATGTACTAGTATTGTAGTATTTGTGTTGGTCAAGATATCATCAAAAATTGTAATCGTAAGATTACAATTTCTTAAAATTTTCTGTAGAGCTTGACAACCTACAAATTAAAAAAAAGTTTATTTGATTAAATTTAATTAAAAATTTATTCAACTAAAACTTCTTCACCAGTTAATCCACCAGCGTTTAATTTGTTAGCAGCAGCAACAGTTCCAGCAGCGTCGTATCCGTAAACTAATACAGAGTTCTCTTCAGCAAAGAATCTAATTACAGCTTCTCCTTCTGAAACACCAACAACTCCTTCACCAAGTAAAGATGCAGCAAC